>WAPZ01000613.1 GCA_015520535.1 Candidatus Heimdallarchaeota archaeon | reverse complement strand
CTTTAACCATGACGCCTCTTCAAAATGTTCCTAAATCTCCGCCACGCTTTTTTGAAGGACAAATAGAATATTTCTTTGCTAATTTTTCAAAATTTTTTCCGTCTTTCAATTTTTGAAGAATTTCTTCAGCTACTTGCTTATCTTCCACTAAAATATGACTTGCTCGTATCTTCATTCTAAATCCTCGTATTTCCGCTTATGTTCCTACTTTTTTTGGTATTTAAATAAATTTTTGTTTGGAAGGTGTGACATTGTGTTTTCTTGCAATTATGCCAAGATTTCAGAAAGTGGATTCGACATGATTTATAAGCTTAGATTGGGATGCATTACAAGAAAAGTTTTGAAAGTTTTTGGTGATTTAAGAGAAAAAAGCCATGAGGGTTCAGCTGAGGTATAGATTATGGATGCAGACGAACGACTGCGTTATTATTTAGACAATATTTCAAAAATTGTTAGCGGAAAAGAAGGTTCAAAGGTGATATTCGCTGCTGACAATTCTAATTATCGAATTGAGGTTGTAACAGCTCCAAATAGCGAAAATGTTGTCGTTATAGTTCCAACAGAAAATTTAAACCAGAATCAGATTGAGTTAATAGAAGCAATCCTAGCAAAACCAAGTGACCCACAAACGGGATTATTTCGACGGGAAGTTGACCCCAAGAGTGCAGCTGAATTTATAGAAGCGATATTCTTGGATGTTATTGGGTTGTCACAAGATTTCACGGTGTCGGTGCAGGTTTTGTCTTAAGATTGTCGTTTTTTAGGGCGTTTTCCAGCCTCTAACAACCGTACTCTCTCAAGAACAGAAAGCTTGCGGAATAGTTCGAAGAATTCCTCTTCATCGTCAATTTCAGCTTCTTTTTCTTTTAATTTAGGTGGTAATTCTTCTTTTTTCAGAGAGGTTATGGTTTTTGTTTCAGGTGTTACTTTTTCTGGTGTTTTTATCGGTGTAATGCTCGGCTCTTTTTTCAGGGTTTCATCTCTCTTTATTGTCTCATTTTTAGTGATATTTTCTGTGATTGTGGCGGTTGAAGGTATCGTCGTTGAGATTGGTGGGTGTGTTTTTGGTTTTGGCGTTGTGGTTTGAAGTTGTGGTGTTGCCGTGTGTGATTTTGTTTGTGTTTTAATAACTTGCTTTGGTTTTGACTCCAGTGTTCTTTTACGGGATGGTATTTCTAGTTTTTTTCCACTTTTCAGCTGATCGATAAGAGATCGCACATCGTTCGTGATATCAAGAGGTTCTTGATGTACTTTGCTTCCCGGGTCGATTTTTTTGTAGCAAGAGCGGATAACATAATCCGCTAGTTTTTCTAACATATACACATTTTCCGTTGGGTCTGCAATTACAAGGCAGTTCATTCTAGTATAACGATCTGAATAATTGACGACTAAATAATCGGCACCGTCACCGTTTTCTGGATGAAAAGTAACTGTTCGAACACTCGATTGGGCTACTTTTTTTGCATAATTATCGAGTGCGGTGTAGAATGCACTAGTAAGAACGGGATCACCTAATGGCGGAACTAATGCGGTATTGCCACCTTCGGTGCTTGAATTTTGTTGTGTTGTACTTTGAGTACTTTTTATAGTTGCTTTTGCAAGGGGAATACCCGAATCCCTTTCATAGACAAGTAAATGGTGAACAGTGGGAAAAGGAATTCCAAATTGTCGAACTAGCGCATCTAAAAGAAATTCCAGCACTCCTTTTAGCCCAACGCCATATAAGCCTGAGGTTCCAAACACAAGTACTTGTGGATTTCCGTAACGTTTTTTTAAGAACGTAAGTCCTAAAAAAGATTCTAATTCTTCGGGTGATACTGCTCTTTCTAGGTCTTGTTTGTTTGCTAAGACCGCATATGGAACTTTTGGCGCAAGTTGAAAAGCTTCTCGTAAGTATTCTCTGGCTACGGAAAACTGAGCGGGATTGGCAGCGTCAATAACAAAAAGAATACCATCCGCTTTTGGTAATAATGTTTTCCAATACATTTGTACGTATGGTGTTTGTCCGCCGATATCAAACGTAAGAATTTTTAGGTAATTATATGACAGAATTTCCGTTTCAAACCCCAAGGTTGGGCGTGTACTTATTTCAAATTGGGGGTTTCCTTCTAGAATGCCACTACTAATCCGTTTTAGGATAGTAGTTTTTCCGGAATTGGATGGTCCTATTATTGTCAATTGTAAGACGTTTTCTTTTCGCGGTGAGACTTGTTTCGCCATTGATTTATCACTTATCCCCAGTCATTCTATTTTTTTAAAAAATAATGAAATTAACATGCTCGATTGCCTTCCATTTAATCTGTCTCT
>WAPZ01000612.1 GCA_015520535.1 Candidatus Heimdallarchaeota archaeon | reverse complement strand
GTATATGCATGGTGGCGTCGGCGAATGAGTAAAAAAATTTTCAATCTTATGTTTCTGAGTTATGAATGGCTACAAGCAAACCTCAAAAAAATCATTGTCATCTCATTCGGTTTAATCATCTTGATGGGCGTGGTCATTCAGGTTCAAATGGCAAACGATATTTATTATGTTCAACATGTTAGGTTTGTACTGGAAAAGCCACGTGCAAGTGAAATTCACAGTCAATATACAATTCCCAGTGATGCAAAAATACAGCAGACCGTGGATTTTATTGAAAAAACGGATATCCCCACACGTATGAGCTTTGCCCAACAGCGAATTTCGCTTCCTATTACAAAATATGATGTTACCAGCACTCATAAACTAACGTCGTTATTTAATTTTACTAGCGTTCAGGTTGGGGATATAAACGAGACAATGACGGGACCAGTTTCTGATTTACGTTCTTATCAGATTTTAGGGATTGAAAACTCTCAGCTTCATCAGTTATTATTACAAGACATGGTGTTAAACGGTAGCATTGTACCAGAAGAACAAGCACCTATAAGTGATGGAAAAATTGATATGTTTGTGATCTTTTTTACCATATCAGACACCACTACCTTGACGTCATCCTTACAGCAATATTTACAAGAAGCACAACAAATTTTATCATACATAGAACAAGAACTACCAAAAGACGGAATTACATTAGAATTTGCTACTAAATCTTCTAATGATACCGTAATTAGATTACAGTTTCAGATTAAAGGACTTCTTTATTATAATTATAGTGGTAGTTTTAGCGATTTATATTACGAATATATTAATGAACAAGAAACCACATACAATCGTTTAAATAAAATGGTATTTCAGTCAGCATATCAATATTTGACGCCCGGTCTCACGTTTTTAGTACCAAAAAAGACGTTAATGTCGCTTTATGATTATCTAGCTGTCAAAGAGGTGCCGTTTTCCTATATTTATGATGGGAGTCTTCATTTAACCTATAGCGTCGAAAAAATGAGAGAGTACACTATTAATGAATTACAAAATCGTTTCAATCATTTTTTAATGTTGTTGAATCAAGGTACTCAGCTGTCCTCTCCTTCTGGTGTAAAATATTTTGCTACTTTTTCAAGTGATGCGACAAAGTACTTATTGCAGTTAAGATCATTTTCTATTGTTGGAATTACCCTACTGGTTGTGTTAGGAATTCCGATTGTTGGGCTGTGCTTCTTTTTGGTTGATTATACCTTTAATTTATTAAAAAATATTCGTTTAAAACAAATTAAGACGTTAAAGTCTCGAGGAATTTCAAATTGGCAGATTTTCGCCTTACTTATTGCAGAAAATGTGTTCAGTGTTCCCGTGATCTTATTTTCTGCTTTGTTATTCATACTTCCCATTATTTTAATTTTTATACGGAGTGATGGGATTTTCAGTTTTAATGGAACACCATTTGCCATTTTGTTTCCCAATTTAGAATTTTTGCTTCTTGTTGCAGAAATTTCCTTCTTTTTAGCCCTTTTAATGAATCTCCCACAGTTATATTCTTTCGTAAAAACGCAACCAAATGAGGAAGACGATGGGGAGAATCCCTTCGGAAAAGACAAAAGCTTTTGGAAAGACAAGTATATTGATATCATTCTTATTATTTATGGGAGTGTTGGCTATCTGGTGTTAATTAATTTTCAAATTATCAGAAATGTGGTCGTAGAACAAGCAACCCCGGACTTTTTCACAATTTTCTTAGCCATAACTACTCCTTTTAGTATAGTAGTCGGTTTGTCGCTTTTTATTAGCCGAATTTACTCATACATTATTCATTATAGTGCTAAATGGTCTTGGAATCGCTGGGGAAATTTAGTTGCATTAGGATTGAAGCATGTACGAACCCAGTTAAGTATATCGCGACGAACGAGTCAAGTTATTGCGTTAGGCTTGGCATTCAGCTTAGTATTAGTCTCCTTTCCTGCTTTAGCGCATTATAATAATCAATTATATGCCAAATATCAAACAGGCAGTGATATTTCCATCGAATTTTCTTCTTCACAAGTTAATCTGCCAAAAATGATTGTTAATGAATTCCAAAACGAGATTAAAGGTGCAACTGTGGTTACTCACGCCTCACTTCTCATTATGAATAACCCAAGGATAAACAAGCTCGAGTTTTTGGCTATTGATCCTTTTACATACACAAAAGGCGCTTTTATCCACCCGGCCAGTGGC
>WAPZ01000611.1 GCA_015520535.1 Candidatus Heimdallarchaeota archaeon | reverse complement strand
TTTTGGTTCCATGACTTCTTACAACTTTTGAATGAAAATAAGGACTCTTTTCTTAACGTTTTCATGACAAAGTTAAAAAGATTTTTTACCAAAGAATTTAACTCTATTCTTGTAATTGATTCACCATTACGCTTTCGAAATTTAACAGCTTGGCAAAAATGGTTTATAGACTATTTCATTCCCACTTTAAACCTCTTATTTAAAATAAAATCCTCAAACATTTCGGAAACGTTTCAAGAATTGTCGCTAAAAGAACTCTTTCTTACAATTTCACCGCAACTAGAGAAGCTGCCATTTCATTATTCGAAATCATTTCTTATCCATGATAAAAAAACAACTTTACAGTTTTGTACTCAACAAGAAAACCTTATAGGTAATAAAGTTTGTATCCGACTAATAGATGCTACGAATAGAACTAGCTATTATTTAAAAATCTGATTTGATATAAGCAACGTTCCAGCAGCTGATTGAGGCTAGAGGGCGTAGAAAATAGTTAGAAAATACGGATGAAAGTACTCCGTCCTTACTCCCTAAAGAACAGTTATTTCATCGATTTGATTTCCATTCATATCTAAAAAGATTGCATTCGAACGTCAAGAAAAAACTCTTGCCATTGCCAATATGGACCACACTATGGAAATAGATGCACGATGGAGGTTAGCAACAAAAATGAAAGTAAATATTCCTTTTTTTAGCTGTTACAAAAGATCTTGGGTTTGGGACGCCATATTTTCAGTTCTTGAATATTTCATAGATACTATTGCCCGTTCAATAGCACCTCATTTGACATATGTCGTTAAATTTTAACAAATTCTTCCTTTTTTAAGTTTTTTTGGATATTACAAGAAAATATATAGGCGTGTGGTGGACAATGCACTTATTAAGAGGCCGTTTGCGTTGGAATTGGGGAGAATATTACAATGTCAAACTCAAAAAAGTAAAAGCAACTTCTTTGGGGTCGTGGGCTCTGGACTATGAATTTGAAATTTTTGGTCCCAATCTTACTGGTACTGCCAGAAGTACTCCGATTAGACCGCGAACTAAAAAGACGCATGGGGAGTCGCAAGTTCAGATTACATATCGGTATCACGGAGAAAACCATTTGATAACGGGCATCTTGCCGGATGATAGTGGGATTATGGCTCATAGAATGGTGCATCCCGATGGTGTCCTCACTAAATGGACAGAGAAAACTAGTCCACAAAAGGTATGGTTTTGGATTTTAAGACGAGATGGCCTTTATTTAACTAGAGAAGTTGAAAGTAAAAAAATAATCGCCTATTTTCATGAAAAAAAAGGAGTATTAGAAGTTTATCCCACTAAAGAAAACGCTTTACTGAAAACCTATAAAATCTTGTCTGTTCCAATAAAGCATTATCTTTCTATGGTGTGGAAATTTTGGCAGCGAATTGACGGCGCATCTATAAAGGAACTTCCTGCAGAAATGCACGTCGGTGAGGTGCTATCTTTTCTCATCCTTAAAATTCTCATTTAGTCTAATTCCACCATCGACATTTGGTGGTTGGTGGATTGTTTGTTATTGCCTAAATACGCACACGGTTTGGTGGTGATGTTTATGTTCACAGAAAAAGAATCCGTCCATCCCGAAAAAGTTTTTTTTGCCAAAATGTTTTATAAATGGCTTGTTACGAAAGTGTGGAAGAAAACGGTGTTGTTCCTAGTCGTTCCATATTTTTTGTTTAGTTTTATTATATTGCTAGGCGGATTACTGGACAATCGGAAATTAATAGTCTGGTATCAAGTTTCAACAGACTCTCGCACAAAAATAGCAATTTATTGGCCCCTTTTTCCAGAAACGCCACTGGTTTTCCTCTTGTTTACTACGGTTTTCTTAATATTCTCGATCTTATGTGCAAAAAAATCTCTTGATAATATTCCATATGATATTGACCATCCATACGCCAGTGTCATGCAGTATCTTCGCGGAAGAAAGGATCATATCTCTCAGTATACATTTTCACAAGGGAATAGCGTGAAAAACCAAATATATGGATTAGTTGGCATGTTTCTCTACCACGTGGGTTTTATGGTATTGGTAAGTGTGTGCACTCATACTTTTCTGTTAAACTCTGCCGATTTAGAGTTTATAGGAGCCGTTAATATGCTCATAATACTTCTCCTAGAATTTCCAATTATTAATAGTGTGTTTGGCACATTCATTGGGGGCTGGGGCAGTTTTATCGTTATTCTCTTTTTTGGTGTCTTTCGTGTGATAAATCATCTCTATGACTTTCAAAATGAAAAGGAATGGAAACGCATTATTTTAATTCAAACCTTACTAAAAATCACTAAATCAGAAAATATTACTGAGAACGAAGCAAAAAAGATCCTCTTAAAAAAATATAGAAGTCTCTCCGTTTCCAATAACAGAATACTAACCGATTTTAGGATTAAGTCCTTCGAACAACTCTTAGAAAAGATTTAAGCCTTCTTGAGTTAGAGAAAAAATTGAGGGTTAACTGGAAACTAATACATCACGTTTGTGGTTTTTGGCGTGAGAAACTGCGACGTTTTATTTTGTCGGATCATTTTACTTAGTTTTTGTCGGTCATTTTCGGTAAAAAAAGTGCTAATTAAAGTTTGGAATGAGAGTAGTGACAAAGTATATTTCGACGATGAGTCTTTAAAAAGCGCTGACGGCAGTCATTGTTGTTGTACATACTGTGTCCATTTTGCTCGGTGGGGGACAAGAAAATTACCGTGAGTATACGCTGCGGATAAAGTCAGTGGCGTTACAATTTTATGCAAAAATCTCATTTAAAAGTAACTAAATGAAATGTTAGGAAACCAAATATCTGGAGAGCTAAAATCGAGCATACTCTTTTTTAGTAAACCGTTAAGTTTTAAAAGATTCTGCGAAATAAGAAATTTGAGTAAGTGCTATTAAGAGACAACATGTCTTTTAGATAGAAATACGCTTTATCGATGTAGAAGAATTTGCTTGAAGAACCATGAAAAGTGTGTTATTACGGTGTTATAAGGTATGCCAAGAAATTGCCAATCTGATGAAGAAAAACTAAAAGAAATCGAATTAAGATATCGAACACTTTTGGATCAGACTAACGATGCCGTTTTTATTATCGGTTTGGACAATAAAATAAAAGAAGTTAATCGGCAAGCTACCGAGTTATTTGGATATTCACAAGAAGAGTTTCTAACGTTTGATGCCTTTGATATTATAGACCCCAATGAAGTTGCTAAGGCAAAAAAAAGAAAAAAAGAACTTTTAGCCAAGAAAAAATTACCACTTTATTATCGAAAATTTCGTAAAAAAGATGGTTCTCTTTTTATCGGTGAAATAAATGTCCATTTAGTGTGTGATGAAAACGGCAAGCCACTTTATATTCAAAGCATCGTTCGCGATGCCACGGAACAAATTAAAAACCAAGAAGAGTTAAAACAGCAAAAAGAAGAAATTCAGCTATATTTAGACATTTTAACCCATGACCTTAGAAATTATCACATGTTCATCGACGGTTATTTAGATTTAGCGCTAAAAAAAATAAAATCATCTCCCACACGAAATTATCTACGCAAAGCGCGTGCAGGGACGACAAAAGCCACAACGCTTATCAATAATATTAGTATTCTTTTAAAACAACAATTATCACTGGATTATAACCTCTATCCCGTCAGTATTTTAGATATGGTTGAACGTACCACCGAAATTATTAAAATCATGTATTTCAATAAAAAAATTAAATTTGAGATTGTAGATATTAACGATACGGATATCATAATAGCAGACTCATTGGTCGAACAATTATTAATAAATTTATTAACAAATGCCGTGAAAAACGACCCACATGATCTCATTGTCATTGAGCTCGGAATCGCAGAACGAACGGAAGAATATCTGGTTTTTTATGTAAGTGACCATGGGAAAGGAATCCCTCCTAACCAACGAAAAAAAATTTTCAACCGTTTTTCTACGTTTAGACGTAAGGGTAAAGGATCCGGATTAGGTCTTTTCATCATCAAAACATTAGTAAGTCGTTACGATGCTGAAATAAGGGTCGAAAGTCGAGTCAAAAGCGATTGGAAGAAAGGAACAACCTTTAAAATTAAATTTAGGCGAATATAATCGGAATTATGCTCAGATCAGCATGATGTTTTCACCATTAAGGCTTTAAAGAATGGGAAATCTATAGTACATATGGCAATTCGTGAATTTTTCATCATCCATGAATCGGGACAATTACTTCTCCATCATTCTTTTACTTTTGAGAGAGTAAAGAATGATCCTACGTTGACTTCGGGATTGATTGCCGCAATTTTTAACTTCGCCCAAAATGTAGAAGGAGATGTAATTGACTTTATTCGGATGAAACACGTAAGCTTTATTTTTCATCGTTCTAAAAGCTTAATTTACGTTCTTTCTATGGATTCTTCCACAAATCCCGTTCATTTTGAACACGTTATGCATGAAATAGAGCAAGAGTTTGTAAAACAATATCCACAAGCGCATATCGACTTTTTCGTCGAACCAGAGGAGTACAAACCTTTTATTCCGATTTTAGAGCAATTACTGCGTCCAGCTGAGAATAAATCTGAGTTATTGCGTGAAGTAAAATGGATTTTAGGAGTCGAAGAAGAAAAATTGGCTGAATGGCCACTAGAAGAGATCGGGAAGTCCTGTGCCCAAAAACTCATTTTTTTACAAATGGATAGGATTCGCGGACTTTATCAGCAATCACCCGATTCTCTTGTTGACATTGCAACCGATCTCTTACAACGTTTGGGACTGTCCGTAGAGATAGAGTCTTCTAACGAAGAATTTAACGTTACATGCAATTTGTGTCAGAAAAAAAGAAGAAATCAATGCTTTTGCAGAGCATTTCTAGAAGAATTTTCCGATCAGTTTGCAGTCGCGGGAAAAACACTCACTTGATGGATATTTTATGATTTTATGTGCTTGTGTGATATTTAAGCTTAATTTCGGCTAATTTTGGAGCGTAACCACGTCCATAAGTTCGGTTTTTTCTTTTCCATGCCTTTTTGTAGTTTTTGCATTTCTTTGACGGACATGAGTTGTTCATGCGGTGTGATTCCAAGTGTATTGAGATCTTTTTGGAAGCTTTCGAAAATTTCTTCATCGATGATGTCCTCCGCTAGGTAATCTCGATATCGTTCCACGAAACGACGATAAGCGGCTTCCAGCTGCATTTTAATCGTCTCTTGTGGAGCTGAAATTGGGTGGACGAACACGAATATGAGCCCATGCTCTTCATCGGTTTTAAAATTTAATTGGATGTCCTCATATAAAATGGTTTTGATATCCGAGGTCTTAAAGACCTCCCTACTAAAAGAATAAATGGCTGCTATAAAGCCACTTTGTAATTCGTGCTGATCTAAATGGAGTTTACAATAGTCACTTCCTGTGCATCCAGCAAATAAGGGCACTCCCGATGTTTTGATTACATAAATATCATAAACGCTACTTGACTTTTGTGCTTGCATCTTTTCCACCATAAGATGTCCTACTTTTTTTGTCTTCAAGTCACTGTCGAGAACATGTTTTATATTTTTTTAGATATGTCAAAATCAATTAGAATTCATACGCAGTGTCAGTTCCATCATCTTTTTAAGGGTGCTTTTTTCATATCTAACTGTAAGTAGAGCGACTTTTTTCATAAGACAAATTTGAAAGCGTGAGTAAAATGGAAATTCCAGAACATGGACGAGATTTAGCAGATTTTGCGATAGATTTTGCGCAACAATTAGGTGCAACGTATGCTGAAGCACGATATGAAGTTATTATCGCTAATGAATTCATCTTAAAAAACGGAAATCCCGAAATCGGCGTGTTTGACCGGAGTTTGGGCATTGGTGTACGTGTGTTGGCCAATGGTGGTATGGGATTTGCTTCAACTAATGAGTTAACTCAATCAAGTATCAAAGAAACGGTTAAATTCGCCGTAGATATTGCTAAAAGCAGTGCAAAATTTCGAGAAAAGCCCATTCAGTTCTCCGAGGAAAAAGTTCATGAAGCAAGCTTTGAGGCACCCTACAAACAATTGGCATTAGATGTCGATTTGGATACAAAAATGGATTACATTATTGAAATTGACTCTTTAATCCAAAAAAGCGGTGCACCCTATCGTGTTGTGTTTTTCAGTGACTCTGATGTACATAAATATGTTGTTACAAGTGATGGTGCTAGAATTGCAGCCCATGTCCCACGAATAGGAATGTTTTATCTTTTAACCGCAGTCGGATCAAATGGACGAATGGAACAAGGTTTCTGGCAACACGGCGGAACAGGCGGTTGGGAATTATTAGACGATTGGAATTTGGTAGAAAAAATCCCAACTTTAACAGCTAAACTCAAAAAAATAGCTGAAGAAGCACAAAAACCACCTAAAGGAACTATTGATTATGTATTAGGCTCTAATGTTGTTGGGTTAGTATGTCATGAAAACATGGGACACCCTTCGGAGAGCGATCGAATTTTGGGGCGCGAGGGCGCTCAAGCTGGTGAATCCTACCTTACACCAGATATGCTGGGAACCAAAATCGGTTCCGATGTGGTCACTATTATTGATGATCCAACACTAGACAAAAGTTACGGCTGGTATCTTTATGATGATGAGGGTGTAAAGGCACGGCCACGCTATCTAATGAAGAATGGAGTTTTCGAAGAAATGTTGCATAACCGAGAAAGTGCATTTTACTTGGGCTTGAAAAGCAATGCTGGCGCGCGAAGTAGCAGATTCGACCGAGAACCTATAATTCGAATGGCAAACACATACATGGCTCCAGGAGACTATACTGAAGAGGAGATTTTTGAAGACATTAAACTGGGCATCTACATGTTAGATCACAGCGAGTGGAATATTGACGATAGAAGATTCCAGAGTAAATACGTTGGACGGACTGCTTTTCTGATAAAGGACGGTGAATTGACCGATATTTTAGTTTACAGGCCTGTTCTTGAAACAACGACTCCCGGTTTATTATCATCAATCGATGCTGTTTCAAAGACACTGCAGTTTGACGCAGCAACTTGTGGTAAAGGAGAACCCATGCAAGGTGCGCCGGTGTGGCATGGTGGGCCCACTGCAGTGAGAGTAAGAAATGTAAAAACCGCACACTAAGAGGTGAACATCATGGAAAAAGAAACATTCGAAATTCACGAGTTAGGAAAACTTGCTCTGGAATTAGCAGAGAAAATTGGTGTAGATCAAGCTATCCTTCAAGTAAATCGCTCTAAAAGACGACAAATTCGATTTGCGAAAAGCCAAATCGTAGTATCAAAACAATGGTGGGACTATTCGTTAGGCGTGTTTCTTGTAAAGGACAAAAAACTTCTTGGGACTGCGATAAAAAATTTACAGTCACGAGAGGCTATAGAAAAGGCATTTGATGAATTTAAATCATTACTTAATGTCATGAAGCCCAATCAAGATTTTCATGGTATTGCTGATGGACCGTTTTCCTATCCGACAGTAGAATCTCTGTATGATAAAAAAGTGGCAGCTCTTGGTGAAGAAGCCGTTGAATTGGTTGGTACAGCAATTCAAGCTGCCAAAGAAAAAGGTGCACCAATGAGTGCGGGCGTACTTTATTTTGGTGAAAATCAACAATATTTGTTGACCAATACAAATATTGAAGGAGAATATCAGACAACAGCCATTGAATTCTCTATAAGGAGTTTTGTTGACAGCCACAGTTCTGGACAAAGTGTAGCAGTCGGACGTCGTTTTGACAGCGTTAATTTTGAAAAAGTTGGCGAAGAAGCTGCTGAAATTGCAACTAAATCTGTAAAGGCAAAAAAAGGTGAATCGGGAGTATATAGTGCTATTTTAAGTCCGATTGTAGCTGCAGATATTATTGCTGCAACGGCACGTGCTGCCAATCCGTTTTCTATTGAAGCCGGATTTAGTTGGTTAAAAGATAAATTAGGGCAACAAATAGCTGCTGAGTGTTATACTATAAAGGATAACGGAATTTATCCGAATGGCTTGGGAAGCGCGCCCTTTGACGAAGAAGGTGTGCCACATCAAGAGACTACGCTTATTGAACAAGGAGTACTCAAAAGTTTGATTCATAACACGTCAACGGCACGAAAGTATGGCACGAAAAGCACTGGAAATGCAGGATTGGTGAGCCCCGAAAACACTAATATAGTCTTTCAGCCCGGTGATTATAGTTTTGATGAATTACTTGCTGAAGCACCATCACCAGCAATATATGTGACCAGCAACTGGTATACCCGCTTTACCAGTTACATTGAAGGCATATTTTCTACCATACCACGTGATGGCATGTTTTTGATCAAAAATGGGGAAATTGCAGAACCCATTAGAGAACTAAGAATTTCTGATAAGATGTTAGATTTAATGAAAAACACCATTGCGTTGAGCAAAGAAGTACGCCAAATTCGTTGGTGGGAAGTTGAAGTACCAACATTTGTTCCCCATGTGTTAATCAAAGATGTTCATTTTACTACTGGGACAAAGTAGAATTTCATTTTTTACGTGTTGTTCGATTTTTTCCCATATTTTTGACTTATTTCCTTTTTTATATCATTATGAGGCTATTTTCCCGTGATACATTAGCAACTTTTTGGTTTCCATTTTAAGATAGATAAAGTCCCTTGCTTATATCTTTCTTGTACCTCTTCATCGAGTTTGTAATAAAGGAGGAAATGTCGGTTATAAAGGTCAAAAAGTGGCTTACGATATGGAATAAGCCAGCCATCAATAATATCCGCATTTATGGTTAAAAAGATTTGAAACCATTTTTTCAGAAACGTGGATTGAGTAGGATGCATAAGGCCATGGGCAATAAGAAGCTCCCCATTTCCCCACACAGATACTTGTGGCAGTTGTTGGAGCACCCAAATAATTGGATGTTGCCATTTGGGAAAGACAATTAAGTTTGGGCTTGTATTGATTTGAACTTTCTGATAAAACCGTTCCATTTCATTTGCATAGCTGCCATAGAGAAGGGGGTCTTCTAAAGGAATGGGGTCAGCATTTTTTCGTTTCAGAATTAAAGTAAAGGAATCATTTATCCCCAGACAACCAAAATACGGAACCATAATTAAAGCATTGTTTTTAATGAGATATTCTATATAATACTTGACTTTTGCTTTAGACCACTGAAGATCTTGCATAAGAATATCTTCTGGTGCTTGAATTCCCAATATAGTAGATTTTTCATCGATTACCTGAGCCAACGTAATTAGTGCGTCAAGAGATTCACTTGTTTGCGGAAGTTGCGTGAGGTCAAATAACCCGGTAAGTGGAATTAAATGCCCACTAAGGTGTGTTTTTTCTAAATTTACAGCGTTACGTTTCAAATTATACTTGAAGTGTGACGTATCCCAGCCACCTTTTGATTTAAGTGGAGAGAGATTTCGGATAATATACCAAAACCAAATTTGGCCTAAAAAAGTTCCATACTTTAAGATTTTTAGATGATTTGACGCTGAATCAGTCGTGTGAGGATTAAAATTGGCTTCTTGCGGGATCCGCGTAATTAAAAGATACTTTTTTGGATTGAATGGTGAAACGACCGAAATCCATAGAAAATGGGGATTTTGTTTGAGAAAAGTTTCATCAATCTCATAAAGTTGCGTTTGAAAATTGAACGCATTTGGATTAAGGAAAATTAATCCCCAAAATATCATGCGTCGATGTAACCAAGTAAAACGTTGTGTTATCCATACTTTTGAGGTATGAAGATGACGTTTCAAGCGTGAGGGGTGAAAAAGATGATATGAAGTCGGCGTAAACTGGAGATTCGTAATATATTGTAAGATTTTGACGTCAGTCGGTGTTAAATGATGGACGATATTTTTGTAATTAAGCCATAACACGTCATAAAACATTTTAAAAGTTATTATCGCTTGTGTGCGTATTTGAGAGACAGTAATTAGTTCTTGGAGAGTCGATTGAATTACGTTGGGCAGTCCCATTACTTCTAAATATTGGGGAACGATAAAACTTTTTGATTCCTTGCTATTTTTTCCTTTTTTGATAGTTAGAAAGATTGAATTGTATTTTTTTATCCAAATTTCATTCAGTGGGTCGAAATAGGACTTATTTTTATGTTTTTCATAAAAATCCTCGACTAATGCCGTTTGTACCTCAGGTGGCAAGATGTAAACTTTGTCATAGTAGTTTTCAACAATAAAGGGAAAAATTTTCACCCACATATCTAT
>WAPZ01000610.1 GCA_015520535.1 Candidatus Heimdallarchaeota archaeon | reverse complement strand
CCTTATTCTCTTCTTCTAGGAATTGATAAAAACGACTAAGGGTGACTCACTTGTTAAATATCGACGGGGCAATGGGAGAGGGTGGCGGATCTATTATTCGGCTCGCATTAGCATTCTCTCTTCTTGAACAAAAACCCATTCGCATTTTTAATATCCGAAAAAATCGACCTAACCCCGGTTTACGGGCACAACACCTAGCCGGTGTCATTGCCTTAAAAAACCTCTCCGGTTCACGAGTCGAAGGCGCCACGGTCGGCTCAACGGAATTAATTTTTTATCCAAACGATAAATGGCAAAGAGAAACCACCGTAAAAATAGCAACGGCTGGTAGTATCGGTTTGTTAATCCAACAACTGCAAATAGCAGTTGCACAAGCAAATATTGAAGAAATCAAAGTTCATGTCAACGGTGGTGCCACATTCGGAAAATGGGCTCCAACAATAGCCTATCTCCAAAATGTCACCTTTAAACTACTTCAAAAAATGGCTTACACTATCGAAATTGACGTAAAAAAACATGGCTTCTATCCAAAAGGTGGTGCACTAGCAACTATTACACTAAAGCCTCCTAAAAAACTAAAACCGCTAAAATTAGAAACTATACCGACAACTCATGAGTTTTTCATTGAATCACTCGCTAGTTATCATTTGAAAAGAAAAAACGTTGCTGAAAGACAACTAACTGCCGCAAAAAAACTCTTGAACGAAGCATATCCCAACAGCAAAATCGAATCCTCCACCTATTATGTAGACGCTCTTAATCCTGGCTCTGGTATTGCAATTTGGACTAAGAGCAAAAGTCAAAGCGCCGACACTTCTGTCATTTTAGGCCATGATTCAATCGGTGAACGAGGCATTTCTGCTGAAAAAGTCGGTGAAAAAGCAGCGAAAGGATTACTTGCTGACTTGACCGCACATGTCACCTGTGACATTTTTGCCGCTGACCAATTAATCCCCTTCTTTGCACTTGCTGGAAATTCAAATTTTATTGTTCGTGAAGTTACATCACATACACGTACAAATATTGAACTAGTAAAGATATTTTTAGAAAAAGAATTTAAAATAACGGAATTAGCCACCAATCGCTTTAAAATTTCTATATAGCTAGCCCGCAAGCGAAATGCAAATTAATACCACAACATGGTGAAAAATATGTTTGTAAGCATTTATACGACAGTACCTGATATGGAAACCGCAAAAAAAATGGCAAAAGTTCTTCTGGAAGAGCGCTTAGTCGCATGTGCCAACATCATCCCCAACGTTCATTCACTTTATTGGTGGGAGGGGAAAATCGAGGAAGATACAGAACTCATTGTCCTTTTAAAAACCCGTGAATCCTTAGTCCATATTATCATGGAAAAAATCAAAAGACTTCACCCCTATGACGTCCCCGCAATTCTTGTCTTCAAAATCGAAAAAGGCCTTAATGCATACCTTGAATGGATAAAAGCAGAAACGTTACCCCCAGATAAATTTCCTAGCTAATGAAGTTTTTAACTCAAATCGTAAAACAACAAAATTCAAAAAGGCACAGTAAAAACGGATGATGTTTCAAAAACAAGAAAAGATTTAAAGAACTTTTGCGACGCATACATGATGCCACGCGAAAAAATTGCTCATCAATCGGATCGCATTTTTGTGCCTCTATCTAACGAATTATATGCTTATCTCCATTCATTAAGAAAACAAGCAGTGGAAATACTCGCATTACTTGAATCATATAGTATAAATGGATACTGTTACGGTTCTTTAGCCCGTGGCGACGTCACTTTCCACAGTGATATCGATATTGCACTTCTGTACCCTATCAAAACCTTTTATATCGAAATGTTAATCCCCGAACTCGAAAAAAAATTTGGTGTTGTTACAAAAAAAATCACACAGGCTACTCCTTTTTATACTCCTAAAGCATCCATCGAATTTTCTCATAACATTGAAATTGCATGGCCGCTGGTCCCCCCTAGCAGTCGAGACATTGAGTTTTATAAGTTTGCGGGGATGACATCAAAAGACGAGCTTCAAGCTGAAAGGTTCACCCCCGGTGTGAATAAAAAACTGCTTTTGATTGAACCCGATTTTAAAGAACAGCCGGGATATTGGAGTTCTTCGATTCTTGGAAAAGAACATCTTGTTGCAAAAAAACTGAAGGTTTCGCTTGATATTGTTAAAGAACGCGTACGCGTGTTAACAAAACGTGATCAAACGGGTAGACATGGAATCTTCTTACATGAAATTTTATTGCCACAAGAATCCTTTCAAGAAGCAATTCACCGCATAGCGCTTAAAAACCCTTATTTCAGAAAAAAAATTAAAGATATAGGCTTCTATTAACGAAATTTAGCCCTATCACTC
>WAPZ01000609.1 GCA_015520535.1 Candidatus Heimdallarchaeota archaeon | reverse complement strand
GTGCTTATTGAAATAGTTGATGAACCACAAACTATACTTCGTATTCTTCCTATGTTAAAAGAGATTGTTCAAGAAGACGGACTTATTACCATTGAGGAGGTTTTAGCGGTATGACACCCTTGCGAAAGAAATTGATAGAGAAAGATAAGGAACGAGCTGTAAAACTGGTAAAAGAAGAACGAATTATGGAATTTTTTCAAACAGTGTTAGTGAATTTGGAACAACAAGTCGAACTCATCCAAAAATCCTTACAAGAAGAATACAAAGACGCACAACAAAAAACTTCACAATTAGAGGCGCTTTTTTTAGAACTTGACGAACGGAATGATTATTATTCAGCGTTACTGGGAGAACTAATTTTGAGAGCCACGTTTTTGTCAATGGATCGATTACATTTACTTATGGCACGGGAAAGTTTCGAAGCCGTGATGGAGCGTATTGAACGTGTGGCACATCGCCTAAATCTTCTTTTTTTGCCGGAATGGGTGACGCATCATCTGATAGAATTAACGAAAATTCTGCGAGAAATGTTGAGGGTAGTTATCAATTGGATAGATCCGACCACACCACATTCACCACGGGATGATCAGCAGATTCATGTTTTGGAAAATCGAGCCGATCAACTTCATCGCAGTTTTCTCAAACAACTCTATTCGTCCACTGATATGACGTTTCAAGTGTTTAGGCAAGCTGAGGTATTGGATCAACTTTTAGAAGATACCATCGATCAGTTAGAAATATTAGCAAAACGGCTTCATCTTATTTTAGAAGAGTATAAAATAGCATTGCAACCCCTACCACATTATTTAGGGTAAAAACGAGAGGAGATCCAGTTTTTCCTAAATAAATCATGTTCTATACCATTACTCAGAGATTAGTGAAAAGAAAAGAAATCTAGCTTTTAGTCGTTAAATATAGCGTGGTTATGATAAATGAGGGATGATGTGTCATACCCATGGGCAAAAGTCATAATTGGTGACAGCCGACGGATGGTAGAATTATCAGATGACAGCATTGATTTAATTGTAACGTCACCTCCGTATTGGTATTTGAAAGATTATGGTACTAAGGGTCAAATTGGGTATGGACAATCATTGCATGAATATTTGAAAGATCTCTATCGCGTATGGACGGAGAGTTTTCGGGTTTTAAAACCATCACGCAGATTATGTATTAATATAGGAGATCAATTCGCCCGTGCCTCAATTTACGGACGATATAAAGTCATACCACTTCATGCGGAATTCATAGCACAATGTGAAGCGATTGGTTTTGATTATATGGGTTCAATTATTTGGCAGAAAAAAACCACAATGAACACTAGTGGTGGGGCAAATGTGATGGGATCCTATCCATATCCCCCAAACGGAATTGTGGAGATAGATTATGAATACATTCTTATCTTCAAGAAACCCGGAAGGAGCAAAAAAGTTTCTCTCGAAATTAAAGAGAAATCTATGCTGACAAAGGAGGAATGGAAAGAATATTTTAGTGGACATTGGTATTTTGGCGGAGCGCGTCAAATTGGCCATGAAGCCATGTTTCCGGAAGAATTGCCACGAAGAATTATTAGAATGTTTAGTTTTGTTGGTGAAACGGTTTTGGACCCTTTTTTAGGGAGTGGCACCACGATAAAGGTGGCATTGGAGCTTAATAGAAATGCTGTGGGTTATGAAATCAATGAGGACTTTTTGGATATTATCCGTGAAAAAGTAGGATTAAAGGGAAGTTTGCTACAGTTTAGTCGGAAAATTGAAATTGTAAAGAGAACTGCCCCTGCGGCGTTGGAGCTTACTACTGTAGTGTATGAGCCTAGGATTAAAGATGCAGCACCACAAAGCGATCCTAAATTAATTAACCAGAAAAAAAATGTCCTTTACAAAGTAACAGCAGTGATCGATGAAAATACTCTCCAGCTTGATGCCGGGTTCAAAGTCAAATTTCTTGGCGTGAAAATTACGAAAAAAGAAGATACTCTTCAATATTTAAAGAAGTACGTTTTGAAGAAACACGTGTTCCTCCGTTTTGATGAACCTGACAAAAAACCGACAAATGTAGCGGAAGCATATGTT
>WAPZ01000608.1 GCA_015520535.1 Candidatus Heimdallarchaeota archaeon | reverse complement strand
CTTTTAATCTCCTTTTGTTGAAATGATTTACTTTAATGGAATCAAAAAAGAAATTATTTTTCGAAATTGAGATTTTTTTTCTATTTTCAATCTATTCACCTATCTGCATTTTATGCTGAGTAGTGAGTTCACTTAAATTGGTGATATACGTTCTAAAGTCACACAAAAGAAAACATTTATAAAGGAAAATGTAGAAGGTGTAACATGGTCAAATACAAGACCAAAAAACGATTTAGAGATTCTATTCAAAAAATGCTGTGGAACTAGCTAAGCTCTAAAAGCAAGCATATAATCCTATAACTTTTGCTGAAAAAATCTAATGAACTTCTATAAAAATGACAATAGAGTACATAAGGCTTAAAGAAGAGTATCAGAAGAGCTTAGCTAGTAAAGCAAAAATAAATCAAAACGAATAGAAAGGAAATAATTAAATAAAAGGTGTGTTAATATGGCGGGAAATTTTGCAAATGCTCGGGTAGAAAAAATAATTCGCGACGCAGGAGCCCAACGGGTATCCGCTGATGCAATAGAAAAACTAAACGAAATTTTAACAGACTATGGTCTTTCTATAGCTAAATACGCTGTAGAATTAGCGCGACACAGTGGCCGAAAAACTGTAAAAGCAACTGACGTAAAACTAGCAGCACAAAACATTTAGATAGTTTGTTTCGTTTCTTTTCTTTTTCTTTTTTCTTTATCAGTCAGTTTTAACTCAAATTGTTTTCTTTTGTGAATACCAGACAAATAGTTAAAAATGCTTCTTTTTTTGTCTTAATCGAGACACAATATCTTTTTAATGCTCTTGCTCAAAAAGTATGAAAGAAGGAGATAGTGACCCTTGACGAAAAAATTTCCATTTCTAATGATACCCGGTCCCGTGCAAGTAAGGGAGGAAAATCTCAAAGTAATGGCGACGCCAGTAATTGGACACCGAACTAAGATGATGGCAGATCTTTTCTTAGAAACGGCAAGCCTCATGCAACAACTACTTTTTACTGAAAATCAAATTTTTTTTATCCCCGGTTCAGCATCAGCATTTATGGAAGCAGCTATTATTAATTTAGTTAAGAAATCTGTTCTTAACGTTGTTAACGGAGCTTTTGGTGAACGATGGCATCAAATGGCAAAGAACTGGAACAAAGAGGCTGACAAACTGGAGGTCACGTGGGGGCATGCCGTAGATCCACAAGTATTGAGAGAAAAATTAGAAGAAAAAGAATACGAAGCTGTGACCATCACACACAATGAGACGTCAACTGGAGTAACTACACCATTAGAAAAGCTTGCTCCTATATTTTCCGATTTTGACACATTAGTATTGGTAGATGCAGTTTCCTCTGCCGGCGGAATCCCCTTAAAAATGGATGACTGGGGCATTGACATGGTAATATTTGGAACACAAAAATGCCTTGCACTACCACCTGGTTTAGGTATCGCAGCGGTATCCGAACGAGCGTTAGAAAAAGCTAGAAAAATACCATACAAAGGCTGGTTCTTAAATTTTGAACTTCTCGAAAAATACGCCAAAAAAGGATATAATCCCGCAACCCCCAGCGTCTCACATATGTTTGCTTTGAACCACCAACTCAAATATATTATTAAAAAAGAAGGAATCACTGAACGTTTTATTAGACATGAAACTTTAGGAAAACAAACACGTGAATGGGCAAAAAAGTACTTTGACCTCTTTGCACAAGAAGAAGTCGCCTCTAATACCGTCACTACAATAAAGAATACGAAAGATCTAGATTTAGATTCTGTTAAGAAAGATTTATTAGAAAGAGGATATCTCTTTGCCACAGGATATGGACCGCTTTCAAAAACTACCTTCAGAATCGGTCACATGGGCGATCTCACCGAAGAACAATTAAAAACTTACTTAGCAACTCTTGAAAAAGTCATGAATCTTTAAAACATGCCTGCATACCTTTTATTTTCTTTTTTTGACTGTCGGATTGGCTATTTGGCTGATTAATTTGTCTATTTTTGTGGTTTTTCTCCCTAATGACGTTAACACGCGAGAGACTCCTTCTAAGGCATATATCAATTGATTAAACCAACTATAGAGGTCTCCCTTATATATTTCTAATTCATACTCCTGATAAAATACCCGACTTATTACCGCTGGATCATATCCCTTTTCTATTCTTAATTCAACGATTTTACGTCCAAGATTAATGATAGCGTGGTCACAATATGGATTATGGGGACAGTCACACGTAAAAAATGCTTGTGACCATTTAGTAAAAAGGTTTAATACCCATTTTGGATAAGAAACGGAGAGATTCTTGTCTTCTTTGTGTTTTGCACTTAAAACATCTAACACGTTTCCATCAATGAATCGAGCTGAAAATCTAGTCTTAAATGCTTGTTCTAAATACGACTGAATTTTTGCTGATAAATAAACGGAAGTGAAAGGCGTTAAAATAATTCCAATCACAATGGGTGATTCACCTTCACTTAAGCGCTTCAGAATTGTATATAATTGCTTTGGTGAGAGAAATGATAAAGAACAAGCACGACCAATTTCTGTTACCCGAACATATAACTCATTCTTGCCTTTGTTCTTTGTCACCTTCACCAATTTATAATCTCTTAACATTTTAAGCACATATTCTAGGGATGGAGTAGCCGAGGTAAAGGACTTATACACCGTAATAAGTTTTTTCACGGAAATTTTACCGCCAATAGATTGAATGGTAGCCAGCACTTGCTCTGCTGCTTGGTCATCATCCATCTGCGGCGTAATGCCTTCAACATTAGATTTTATGAGTTCGAATGCGGCATCAACCTCATTTTGTCCAAAAATTGTGACATCAGGACTGGCTAATATAACAACACGACCATAATCGGTTTTACCTAGACGTCCCGCACGACCTGTCATCTGATGGTATTCATTGGGCGTTAAAATCTTGTTCCCCATCATCAATGACTCTAAAATAACTTGCGATGCAGGGAAATCTACCCCAGCGCCTAGGGCAAACGTGGAAACCACAGCTTTAAATTTTCCTTGCTGAAAAGCCTCTTCAACCTTAACACGCTCAGAATATGTCAATCCCGCATGGTATACTGCACTTTTTGGTATCGCACGGCTTAATTGATGTGCCTTTCTCCGAGAATTCGTAAATACAATAGTTTGACCATGATATCCATATGAGCTTACGTTTTGATATTCTTTATTCACCAAATTTCGGATTTTTTTTACTTTATCTAATTCTGTTTCGCATAAAAGGAGATGTGTTTCTAGAGGAACTGGACGATGGGAAATTTGAACCAATGTGAGATTTCCAAGACTTTTTGCAAGCGTTTTTGGATTCCCAATAGTAGCACTAAGACATAACAATTGGATATCGGGAAATAGAGTTTTGATTCTTACGATAAGGCCGTCAAGCGTTGCACCACGCTCTTCATCTCCCAATAGTTGAATTTCATCCACTATTAGAATTCCCGGCTTCCCAAAATTTGAGATTTGACCACTTCGTAGAAGATAATCCAAGCTTTCATAAGTGGTAACCAACCAATTATAATTTTGAAGACTTTTTATCTTTGTCTCAGTAAGATTTTCTCCGTTATTATTAATTTTTATCCTATCTTGGCCAACGCGTAAGCCAATTTTAAGATTAGGATAATGTAAGGAAAAGTCCGCCCATTTTGTATTTGCTAGCGCAACTAACGGAAATGTAAAGATCACCTTCTTTTTCTCTAATAAAGAATGTTTCAGTGCGGCAATTTCCCCAACCAATGTCTTACCCGCACTAGTATCGGCAACAATTAATTGCGATTTATTCTCCAACAACCCTAACTCTAACGCTTTTTGTTGAATTGGCAATAAAGCGGTAATTTTTCGGTCACGTAAAAGTTTTTGTAACGATAAAGGAAGATTAAACTCCTCAAGAGGTTTTATTTTCAAATTTGGATCGGCACTTTTTGTGTCTACGGCAGTAAACTCCCCTATATGAAGTTCCGAGGCGTCAATTATTTTTTTAGCCTCTTTAACGTCCTTTGTCTTCCTTAGCACCCGGATTAGATAATTATCCAAATGTTTGGACTTAACATTCTCTATTTTTACTAAATACCCTTTAAGTTCTTGCAACGCACAATTTTGACAGAGTTTGACGTTTTCTGAAAGGATATAAGCCTTATTAGGATCTAATATGGTTACTCTATTATGAATTTCGCAGTGAAGACAAAATTCAGCAATTTTAGCTGGGGGTAAACTGAAATCTTTCAAGAATTGGGTGAATTTCTCAATAAAATCAGCAGATAAACGTTTGTCTAGAAGTAAATATTGCGTATGTTTCAACATTTTCAAAAATTGATCGACAACTTCATCCTGGTATCGGCTCTTTTCCAGTACTTGCATTTTGAACGGGCGTAAGAACTCATCATGCTTTAATACAAACTGTAAACGCCCGCGAATCGACACATACAACAGATTACCTTTTCGTAACTCCGCTACTTTAAACTCAATCCAATGTTTTTTTGTTTCGGGTCCAATTACCACTAAATAATATTTTTTTTTGTTATTAGGCACAAGCTACACCAAAACTCATACGTTCCGCACACATCCCACTAAAAACGAAGAGTTTTTAAAGTCGTTAAACATAATTCTTCTTGATATAACCTAGCGTAAAAAAAACTAAAAAGGATACAGAGGTTTTAAAATGCCCATTTGTCCTACTTGTGGTGGTTATTACGTTAGAGGGAGCTGTCCCGTATGTGACCCCGAAGGCGCAGAAGTTGGATTAGTTGCTACTAAAATTGGAAATGAAGTACTTAGTGTTCCAGAATTACAACAGAAACTGAGCGAAACCGAAGCGAACTATCAGCAAATGGTCTATGAATATGAAAATCAAATTAAGATGTTACAAGAAGAATTAACAAAAAAACAACAAAAACGCGACTCATTGGAACAATCAATTAATGACTTGACAAACTTGCAGAAATCGTTACAAGAAAAAGAATCACAACTTCAACAAGAACTTGAATCATTAAATCAGCAAATGAATACACTTCAGCAAACAAAAAGCAATCTGGAAAACCAGATAAAACAATTAAAAGAAGAAATTGACAAGCTAAAAGAAGAAGAAAATGCACTATCATAAAACAAACTATTAGAGGTAGGAAAAAATGCCAATTTGTCCAGAATGTGGTGGCTATTACGTGAGAGAACCATGTCCCTATTGTCATCCGCTTGAACAACCGATAGAAGAAATTAAAACTGAAGAACTCACAACCGCACAGGAAGAAACTCCTCAAAGAACCTTAACCTCCGAAGAAATGGTAGCAAAAATCGCTGAAATTGAAAAGAAAACGGAAGAAGCGCAAAAAAGATATCAAAAAGAACTACAGCAATTGAACGACGCAATTAAACGAATAGATCTTACAAGTGATGAAGAAAAAGTAAAAAATCTGCAAGAGATCGCTTCACAACTCAAAAAGCGAGTCGACAACTTGCAAGATCAAGTAACCGTCCTAAAAAGAGACATCACCAATACGGAACAAGAACTACGCTCACTAGAAAACGAAAAAGAAAATTTGCAACGAGAACTTACTAACCTAAAACAAAAAATTGAAGAACTCAAGCAGAAAAAGGCTGAAGAAGAAGCACGACGAAAGGCTGAAGAAGAAGCACGACGAAAGGCTGAAGAAGAAGCACGGCAGAAAGCCGAACAAGAACAACAAAAGATCTCTTCACAACAAGAAGTCTCTGCATCCGAAGAAACTAGTGCTTCAGAACCACAACCGCAGCAATCAGAATAAAATTTTAGTTTTTTGCTTTTTTATTTCTTTGGAGTTGTGGATGAACTTGATACAGCCACGCGACTGTATCTTTTAACGTTTGGAAAAATGAATATTTTGAGTTAAAGCCCAAATCGTTTTGTATCCGATTCATATTATATAAACGCGTTTTTGCAAACTTTAATACACGGTAACGGTTAATTTTTGCGGGTTTATGTGTGATAAGTTGCGATTTTAACTCATTTAACCAGCCATAGAAATAAAGAGCGTAAAAATTATATTTTTTTGGTTTGTTCTTTTCGCTCCCATCTAATTCGTTGTAAAAGCTAAATAAGAAGTCTTCTAAGGATATGACGTAAGAATATAAATTATATGCTTTATTAAGCGCCATTTGTGTTTTTTTAAGTAACAATGTTATGGCATATGCCAAATCACGAACATCGATGAGAGTTAAAAGATTTTTACCATTTCCAATCAACGGAAAACGCCGTTCAAGAATGGCATCCGCGATTTTGAAACTCGTCGTATAATCTCCCGGTCCGATAGTTGTTGGAGGGCGAAATGTTATCATAGGTAGCTGATAATCTTTATTAAAACGCCAACACAATTTTTCTGCTTGCCATTTTGTTTTTTGATACGACGAAGAGGGATTTTTTGGATAATCCTCAGTAATAGGATAATCGGGAAGATTAAGCCCATAAACACCCGTTGAGGACAAATAAAAGAAAAATGCTAAGTTTTTCATTGAACTAATAGAATATTCGAGCAGCGCTTTTGTACCAAGCACATTAATGTGATGAAGCTCTTTATAGGGCATATTATCATTCGCTAATGCTGCTAAATGCAAAACGGCATCGATTTCGGGGGAAAAATCATCTAGTAGTGATAAAAATTTGGGAGATTTTAAGTCTCCATGAATCATTGTTATTCTATCCTCATTAACTAAGCTGTTAGCATGATTTTGTCGGCTTAAGAGAATAATGTGTTCAATTGAGGGTATTTTAAGCAGCATCTGCAAAACATGAGAACCAATAAACCCCGTGCCACCTGTCAGAAAAATAGTTTTAATTTTCATGAGTGAGAGATCTCCCAAAAAATAATAAATTAAAGGGAAGAGGATTATCGTTTTCGAATTACTTGGTTGTTAATGGAAATTAAGCCTTTTTCAACTAATTCTTGTAAAGGTGCGTGAAGATCATCGGGTGACTTATTGAGCAACAAGGCTAGGTCACGGATTCGAAATGAAGGGTTCACATTGAGTAAACTTAAAATCGTATTTGCCAGTTCACTGGACGGTGATTGTTCAGCTTCAAAGGATTCAAAAATAGTTTTGAGTAGGGGAACGTTGTGAATGACGTGTTCGAACAGATAAGAAATGACATCTGTTCTTTTAATAATATAATGATGTAACATGAGATCCGAGGCACTGGCTTTATCTATAAGTTTTTTCGCTCCAATTAACATTTTTGAAGATTCAAAATCAGCGTAGCGGAGTCCACCATATTCTGAAAGTGTAGCTGCGAGGCCTAAGCTTTTAGTTGCTGTGGCTTTTAGTGCTAATTCGTGATCACGGATTAAAAAGACATAATGTAAACCCATATTTGTGTAATTCTTTAAACGACGTAAAGTATGATAAATGGTACTGGATTTTTCGGAATAATTTAATTCGATACCCACAGAAATGGGACCTTTTGATGACTCAAACACAAATACAATATCCAAAGGGGGCATACCAGATTTAATTTCCCGATCAATATATACAGCTTTTATTTTAAAGCCAAATAGGTTTTTATGTAAGTCTCTGGCACTTTTTAGAATTTCATACAAAATGCCTTTGATGAAGTCACGGCGAATGCCATACGGGAAGGCAAAAATTTCAACTTCAAATTCGGACATGAATTTTTCCATTTGTTTTTGAAGGAATTGATAAATTTGTTCTTTTGATGGGGTTTTCCCACTAAAACTTTCCGCGATGGTAAATTCCTCTTTTGATTCCGTGGTTCCACTCATGATGTCGGACTCAAGTGCAGTGGATGGTGTGGCTGTAATTCGATTTGAAGTCGTGTATGTTGTTTTCATAGGAGTTGTACTTGCAGCGCTGCCAGTAAAGAGTGACTGTCCCAGTATTTTTTCCAGATCTTCGGGCGTGACCTCTTGTATGGGAGATTTCATTTTGACTTGGTTGAATAAATCTCGCAACACCCGTAAGAAGAGGCGTGGTACTTTTACACGGTCGACCAGTTGTGTAATGACTGCTCGTGGAAAGGGGTACGTCTTATAAGGACGTGGATCAGAATCATGTGGGAAAATAGTTGCTAAACGCGCTTCAACAAGTAATTCAGCCGTGTGCGGAGTCAAATATTCTAATGTTGTGATCCAATCGATTCGGTGTCGTGCATACTCTGGTATATTGTCTTTTATAACGTTGTTCCAGACCTCACTTTGAATCATACAAAGGATTACCATGTTTTTACAAGAATTATAGATATTTGTGAGGGCATCGAAGATTTTTTCGATTCCATGTTCATCGCGGAACCGCACGTATACCGATTCCAATTGATCAAATGACAACAAAATGGGGCGATTAGAAAGTCTAGAAAGCGCAACAATACCTTGAAAGGCTTCTTCTTCTGTGTCTAAACAATCGGTCACACCTAATTTTTGAAGATCATCTTCAGACATTTCTGTTCCTTGAAGCCACTTTAAAGCTAATGGTTTTAAGAGAGGATCCAGTGTAAGGAATAACACTTCGAGAAATTGAATATTTATATCTGGATATTGAGAAACTAAATAATTAAAGGCAATACGAATTAAATTTTTTGCATATAGTTGTTCGGGTGGATACTCAAAGATTTTCATTCGATTTTGCTGAAATTCCCGAATCAGTTCCCGTGATGTCTGACTGGCTGGGAGTGCACCATTTACTAAGGCATCCGAAATAATGTGACCTAATAAATATTCTAATGGTGTGTAGGGATCCGAGGGGTGTGTACGTTTACGGAGAGAAATCATAATTTCTTGTAAAATATGTGAATATATCCGTTTAATATCACCAATTGGTCGGACAGTTGCAAAAATATAGTCATGTTTCAAACTATACTGACGAAGCCGACTCAAAAGGTGTGTTTTTCCTTGACCGGGTTCACCTAATACCAAAATGAGAGATGAATGATAAGAAAACCGCGTATCTTGTAACGTCTGTAAAATAGTGTCTGATACATGTTTATTTATTTCTATAACATCAATTATCTTAGAAAACGGATCGCCAACCGAAGTTTCAATAAAGGGATTTTTTGCAGTGCGTATCATGTCTTCAATTGATAACATTATTGTGCTCTCCAAGATAGAATGAACCGATCTCTAACTAATAAATATATTCTTTTTAACATCAATTTCGGCTGCGACTTTAAAAACGTTCTTCTCTTGCACCAATTATCATTAGCGCCACGAACGGGCTTTTTGCACTTCCTCATGACGTCAATTTAAATATTAAATATTTTTAGTATTTATTGGAATTAGAAGACCAAATAACGCAAATCTGTAAATGTACGGGATTTTTATTAATAATACTGACGTGGATTGAGAACTTTGCTGTTTAAGAGTGCACTAGTGGCATATTCAATTTTTTCAATGGGATGGACATTTAGTCGATTGCTGAAACGCAAGTATGATAAAAGCTTGCACTTATCTGAAGAATTTCAAATTGCTTTAACTTTTGGTACCGCATTATTAATTATACCATTAGCAATTATTGGCATTCAACCGCATGGGCAAATAACAGTGCAAATAATGGCAATAAAATTTGCCATACTGACATTCAAATCCTATAATTATTTATATTTTGCCCTTTCATTGGCACTTGGTATTTGGCATTTAAATACCTTCATTCATTGGGTATTAAAGCAGTTTGAAAATTTTGATGGTGAGTTGATAATAAAAAATTTGCGCCAACACGCTATCGTTCTATTAATAAT
>WAPZ01000607.1 GCA_015520535.1 Candidatus Heimdallarchaeota archaeon | reverse complement strand
AAATAGTCTTGTAGCGTTAACGGATCTTTTGAGGGAAATATTGGAATAGATTTTTTTAGATATAAAGAGTAAAAAATGGAATTGAGGCTTGAGTATGGCACAATATGATGAATGGATAATTCAGGAAATGGTAAATTTACTTTATGCAATCCTTAATAATAACAAGACGTTAATCGAAAAACACAAACAACAAGTTGAGCAAGGAATTGTGTATGGCGAACAGCATCCCGGAGAAATTCAATCGATCTTCCTTCAAATCGGACAAAAAATAGTAAGTACTGTTGATTTATGGCAAAGACGGAAAATGAAACGATTAGGCTCCCCTACGATTTTGGCAAGTGAAGTCACACACATCCCAAAACCACATTCCGAGGAAAAAGCGTCAGCATCTCCGAGTACCCCGCCCACTTCAGTTTCCGCTACCAGTGCAAGCACACCAACGCTAGGCAATGTTAATGTTCCCAATGATTTACCTTTACCGCCTCGACCAGAGGAATTACGACAACAGGCAGTACCACCAATATCATCGACAACATCCCAACCACAAGCAAACGTCACCCAAGAAGAGGAACTTTTTGATGTCAATGAATTAAAAAAAGCCATAGCGGAGAAAAAAAAGAAAGGTTCAGCAGTAAAACTTCATGGTAGATTAGATGCGCTTAAAGAGTTAGACGATGAAGATATTACCTAACAGATGTCACGTTTAGAAGGAAAAAAACTCAACAAATCTGATAACTGTAATTAAAACTTAATCTTCTTTTTTCTTTTTAAAGTCTGGGAATTTATAGCCGTTTTTGACCTTTTCAATAAGCACGGGTACGATATTTTTGTAGTCATCGACGATGCCGATATTTGAAACATTGAATATGTTAGCATTTCTATCGATGTTAACAGAGACTACAACCTTAGAATGCTTCATACCTTCAATGTGCTGAATGGCACCAGAGATTCCAAATGCTAAGTAGAGCCCCGGACGAACAGTACGTCCCGTTTGACCAATTTGATGTTTATGTGGCACAAAGCCTGCATCAACTGCTGCGCGGCTTGCGCCAAGCACGGCGTCTTGTCCGTTTTCGTTAATAGCATGGACTAAGGTCTTAAGCATCTCAAAACCCTCTTTTCCAACGCCTAAACCGCCACTGACTATAACTTGCGCTGAATCAAAGTCAACCGTCTCTTCAATGTTTTTCACGGTTTCTAAAACCTCAACGGGAAAGTCTTCATCACTAAAGTCGACAGAAAACTCAATGATCTCACCATTACGCTGTGTATCCCGAGGAAAAGGTTCATTAACACCAGGTCTTGCGGTTGCCATTTGTGGAAACGCCCATGGTCCAATAATTGTTGCTAATTTAGCTTCTTCAAAAGATGGACGAATAAAATAGGCAACATTTCTGAAATATTGCTTCTTTTTTCGATAAGCATAATCTCCGACATCAAAATCGGTACAATCAGCCGACAACCCCACATTTATTCGTGCGGCAATGCGCGGACCGAGATCCCTTCCTGTTGTTGTGGCGCCAAAAAGAAAAATTTCAGGCTTTTCCTTTTTTATAACTTCCGTTATCGCCTTAGCGTAAGGAAGAGTTGTATATACACGAAGTCTTTCGTCATCAATGACTATAACGCGATCGGCACCGCGATATATTAGTTCTTTTGCTTTATCTTTTACATTATATCCGATTAAAACGGAAGTGACTTTTGTTCCCAGTTTTTCCGCCATTTTTCTTGCAGGACGTAAAATTTCAAAGCTTACAGGTTGAATTTCGCCTTCAAAGGTTTCAGCAAAAGTAAACACGCCGGATGCGCCATTCCGAAAATCAACCTCAGTATAACCCTCTTTAATTTTATCTTCTGCCATAAGCAATCCCTCATATTTCACATATCGTCAAACTGCACTTATTTACGAAGAACTTTGATATATCTCCTCTAAATACTGGATCATTAATTCAACGGCTGTTTTTGGATCTTTATTTTCAATGAATTTGCAAGGAGGTCTTTCGAAGACCACGTTTTTGACTCTAGCGACCACAGTAGGTGATCCTTCAAGCCCAACTTCCTCGGCTTTTAAACCAACGTCATCAATGCTCAAAAATTTGATTTCTTGCTTTTTAGCTCTTATAGCATATTTCAATCTAGGACCTCGAGGTTGATTAGCATATTTTGTGACTGTGAGTAACACGGGATAACGAACTTTCACCTTTTGATAACCTTTTTCTACGCGTCGTGTTGCGATTATATAATCTTCATGATATTCAGCCGCCGTTATGTAGGTGACCTGTGGAATTCCTAATCGTTCAGCAACTTGTGGTCCAACATGACCAGTATCACCGTCAATTGTTTGAATTCCAGCAAATATGGCGTCAAATTTACCAATCGTTCTTATAGCTGCGGTCAAAGCGTGTGCAGTCGCCCAAGTATCCGAACCAGCTAAACGACGGTCTGTAAGAAGATACGCTTTATCAGCACCCATACTAAGCGCTTCCTTTAAGGATTGAACAAAGGACGGAGGTCCCATCGATAATACTGTCACCGTTCCACCTAAGGTATCTTTCAATCGTAAAGCTTCTTCTAATGCGTGTTTACAATAAGGATTCATTTGTGATGCTACGTTACGATCCATTAACCCTTCTGCTGTAGTTCGCATCATTTTTGGTATTGGAACTTGCTTTATTAGAACAAGTGTGTTCTTTCCCATATCTCTTCACCGTTCGCAATCTATTCTATAATCCTCGGATTAATAAGTTAAACATTTGCCTTTTTCTTATCCATATAAATATTTGACCCCAAAACTCCCACGAGGATGGTTCCATGAAACACTACCTTGATCACAAGCTAAAAAGCAACTCCCACATTCAACACAATCATGTGCATGAAATTTCATTTTTCCCTCAACGAGTTCGTAACATTCAGCGGGACATACCACCATACATAACCGATGCGGACAGCGTTCACAGATTTCCTCATTTATCGTAATATGAGCATATTCATCCGCATCAAACACAAATTCTGTTGACGCTAACTTCGTTTTTACATCATCATCTTTTAATTTAACTGCCATATTCTATACATCCTCCATTATTTCCTATTAAACTGCGTGAACGCAAAAAATATAAGTTATTTATTATTTAATGCTAAATATTCCATCCACCAAGACCGTCTTTGAGTAAAGAAAGAAGTCCAACTTTGTTACGTCGCACATTCTTGAGTAATGTTGTTATTAAACGACTTTTAGGTTTACCTTCTTCTGTCATAATATCTTCAAATGTCCCAATTATAGCATTTGGGTATGCATGGTATACGCGTGGATTTCGTGTGATTTTTCCAACGTTTTTGAACTTCTTAAGATCCTTTAGAATATAACTCTGTTTCAGTAAGTCATAATACCGTTTTAGAGTTCCTCTTGAATAATCTTTGCGTTTACTCGCGTAAGTTATGGCATCAGCAGCTAAGATTCCCGATTTAATTGCATAATTAATACCTTGGATTACCATTCCGTTTGACAGAACAAAACCCGCCGCGTCACCGGCTACTAATACTCCCGAATCATAAAGTTTTGGCATCATTCGATAACCACTTTCTGGAACTAAATGAGCACCATATTCGACACGCTCAGCATCTTCAACCCATTTTGCAATAAAGGGATGGGTTTTAAATTTACTAAAAATAGCGGGCGAAAACAGTGTGTTTTCCTTGTTTCTATCTGTATTTTTGCTTCCATATTCCAAAAGCGTGTCAAATTGAATGACGACTCCAACGGACAAGGTTTCTTTGTTCGTATAAAAGAATCCACCAACTCTTAGGGGTTCGGGAACATTACCGACTACAAATTCTGCCGCCATCCCCTCTCCGCTATCTAAATTGAAACGACGCTCAATTTCTTCGCTTGACAGCTGCAAAACCTCTTTTACACCAAGTAAATAATCTTTCGGTTTCATCTCTTTCCGAAGTCCAGCCTCCAACGTTAAGCGGGAATTAGCACCATCAGCAATGACGACACAGTCGGCGTAAAATTCATCCTCATACTGACGAATCCCGACTACTTTTCCGTTTTCTTTAACTATACCCTCAACATTGATTCCAGAGTATACCTCAACACCTAATTCCTCTGCTCTTTCAGCTAACCACTTATCAAAGCGAGCTCGCAAAACACTAAAACCATTGTATGGCTCTTTTTGCCATTTTCCGAATTTCCAATCCATTACAAAGGCAGAATCACGATTTAAAAAGCCAATTTTTTTCTGGACGATCCTTCGTTCAATTGGGGCTTCTTTCCACCACTCCGGCAGTAGTTCATCTAAGTCGTGTCCCCATAAAACGCCACCAGATAAGTTTTTTGAGCCAATTGGATGTCCACGATCTACTAGCATTACTTTGAGGTCTGTTTTTTGTGCCAGTCGAATTGCACAAGAAGAACCCGCCGGTCCTGCTCCAACAATTATCACATCATATTTGTCACTATCCATCGAGCCACACCAAATTTCAGTTAATTCCAATTCGTCCTTAACGACAGAAAAATCTCCAATAAAAACCGCCAATGTATTATTGAAATTTGTTTTGTCAAATTTCATTTTTTGACAAAAGAT
>WAPZ01000606.1 GCA_015520535.1 Candidatus Heimdallarchaeota archaeon | reverse complement strand
AGCCTCATCTCATCATTTTGTTATAAAAAAACCTTTTTAAATGTCGATTCAACACATCACTTAGAAATAAAATGAAACTACAGAAAAAAACGCTAAAATTGCTGATTTTTGATGCTGACGAAACTCTGTGGACCTTTCCTAATGCACAGCATCTAGTTTGGGCCTCGGTCACGCATCCTCCATATGTTATTAAAGGGAAAGACCTCTTAGTTGATTCAAAGGGCATCCAAATTAAACTTCTCCCGTATGCTAATGAAACGATCGACATGGCGAAAAAACTTGGCTTCGAGCTTTCAATGGCTTCTAATAACGATTTTCATTCAGCGCAAGCAATTTTGGAGCATTTTGGGCTTTTCGATAAATTTAAATATCCGCAAATTGATTGGCAAAGCAAAGACCTACAAATAAAAAATATCTACGAGGCGTTCGGTCTAGAACCATCAAAAGCACAGCAACAACGGACGATTTTTGTTGATGACAAAATAAAGAATATAAACGCAGTCAAAAAGCGATTTCCACACTTAATTACAATTCATCTTCGCGAAAAAACATTAAAACCCGTATACAATCTTTTAAAGGATAAGTTTTCGGAATATAAATGATTATTGCCACCAAAATGAAAAAAAATGGAATGAGCTTTACGAACGGGGTGTAAATCTTATGGATCCGGATAGATTGATTAAAATAGTTGAACTTGCCTTTAAAATTGCAAAAGAAGATGGTATAATCACTGAAGAGGAAGAAAAAATCTTAAAAGCCTTAAAAAAAGGAGGAAGAGAATATTTAACTGCGTTAAAAGAAGCTTTAGCGGACAACATTGTTACCCAAGAAGAATATGACCGTCTAGAATTATTATGGCATAAAATTGTCGAAAAGTCGACCAAAGTCGCTTTAGATGATGAAATAATCACCGCCGATGAGCGCAAACTATTAGCACACATTGCAGTCTCAATCTCAGAGAGCTTCAACGAATTGGAGCTCGATAAACCACGTTCAGAAAACCAAGGAGAAAAATAAGTTTTAGTTTTTTAAAATAAAGAATAGTTACTTTGTGGATTTGGATAAAAGCTGCAATGTTTGTTTTTTTCTTTTTTCATGTTCTTGTTCCACACGACTAATGTGTTCTTGAGTGAGTATGCTACAGACTGGAAGAGTCGAAGGAATTATTACATTATTACTATAGTAGTCATGGCACCAGTTTTGTAACTGAGTCGCTAATTTTTTTGTCATTTTGAAATTATCTGGCATAAAAATGTACTCTTTAATTACTGCCTTATTAGGGGGAGGAGTTACTTTTTCTATGGTAGGTATATGTGAAGAGGATTGAACGTACTGAATGAATTTTTGACACAGTGCGTGTGAGTAGAAAACATCCAAAATTTCAAAAGAATCTGAAATTAGCGGTTTAATATCATATATTATGATTTCTTTAGGAGACGGGGTAATAATAATACCAATTTCAAAGAACCCAGCCAATGGTAGCTTTGATAAAAAAGTTAAAAGACGTTGTTCCATATCGGGTGTAATATGTACTGATGGTGGAGTTTTCACACCACAATATTGAATTTCAATCAGATTTTTCTGCGTTTTTCGTTTAAAAATCGGTTGTGTATATCCCAAAATTGTTTTTTTTGTATTTTTTCCCCCGAATACCACAACTATAACGTATTCTCCAGAAATATATTCCGTTAACGCGAATGTTTCATGTTTTGAATATTTTTTAGACATGAATTCCTTAATGACTTCCGTATTTACCTTAGGTGACACTTGATAAATGATGTTAGTGGCAGCATTAAATCCTAACGAAGGAGTAATTAAAATTTGAACATTCGAGTGTTCTTCACTGCTAATATGCTTCAATGAAATGGAATCAAGCGTTACACACCGTTGATATTGATTTGATACCCTTAAGTCGTTTTTTTGCGCTACTTCAGAGAAATTATCTAAATTTAACATGTCATTTCTCCAATAAAAGTTCATAGCTCTTATGCGTTGGCTGTCATTCAAAAAATTCTTAGGAAAACTATTCAAAACGGGAACACCCAGAACAACAGCATCAAAATATTCCTCAGAAACCATTGTAAGCCATAACTCAGTTAAATACTCTGATATCGGATGATGAAAACGTCGTTGTACAGTGTGACTATCTCGTTGCCAGAGAACGCTATATACATTTTTTGTTAATGAAAGTAAGTCTGAAAAGCCAAAATAATCTACGGCAGCAAGTGCTTTAGTAGTATTCGCTGTAAGACACGAAGCTAACGGTCGTGCATTTAATGCAACTACAAGCAAAGACTTAATTTTTGACATATGCTCATCCACGCAGCTGAAAAGCTTAAAAATCTTCAAAATTTTCTGCTAGTTAGAACAAAACCGAGGTTCAAAAATGGCACGTCCCCTAACACCGGAAGAAAGAGAACGCTTTTCATATATGACATTAATTTTGGATTATTTTAAGATTATTCATCATCGAATTGCTCTACATTCAATGTCTAGAACAGAAACACCGTTATCTCGGCGCTCTGACTTTCAGCATCTCTTGCCGTTAATTAAAGAAAAAAAATTAGATATTTTTTCCCTAGATCCCAAAAGTCGACTAACGTTTGCCAAAGTATGCTATTACCCAGAATTAACCGCACACTTTGAAGGGGATTTAGAATTTATTAACGGTATCAAGGTTCTTTTTGAACATAATTTGGAAAATATCCATTATATTTTTGTAACGAATGGCATCATTATGCCCGCGCTTGCAGATAAAAATAAAATCTGGCAACATACTGCTGAATATTCCGGTATCTCTGAAGCTGACCTCAAAAAAACTGTATCTACGATTTCTTTCTATGAGAACACCTTTAAACCAAAAGTTCTGCACAAAATAAACCTTAAAGAAATTTATCTGCGCAATCTAGTCTCTCAAATGCGATATATAACAGGAGAATTCACCACGTCTACTATGAAATGCTCAAATTGTGGAAATACCATGCTACAAGGCACTTTTTACATTCAATATTGGGATAAAAAAAGAGCTTTTCCCTATTACATCTGTCCCAATTGCGGTGTTCGTAATGAACCACCAGAAAACAGTGACCAAATCATGCATTTTGTTTCTGGCTTGTCTTAGAAACCGAGGATCACTCAATGATTTCAAAATACCATTTTTTTCTTTTTGATCTGGATAATTGCTTAATTCATACAAATATTAATTTTGTTCTCCTAAAAAGAAAATTATCACATTTTATTACAGAATTACATGAAAATAGCACATCTTATGACCAGCAAATCGTTCAAAATCACCAAAACTTTCCTATTGGCGTGCTTTTGGATCACATCAAAAAGAGAAATCCCATCAAATATCACCAAGCCCTTAAACTGATTGAAGATTTTGAACGAAAAGGCATTGAAGGCGCAAACATTGATCCTGACGTCATACCCACACTTAAACAATTGAAAATGAATGATATCAAATTAGCTGTGGTCACAAACAATCAAAAAAAAATAACAGAACTGTTATTACGCCGTTTTAACTTGTTTTCACTCTTTGACGTGGTAGTCACTCGTGATGATGTGAATGGGAAATTGAAACCTAATCCTGCCAGTCTCAACCTAGCTATGCAAAAATTACACGCTGATCGAAGGTACTCTGTTTTTATAGGCGATTCCAAGATTGACGCCGCCGCAGCTCAAAATGCTAAGATTGCCTTTATTTGTATTGGTAAGTGCTGTGAGGAAATAAAAAAGCAATATAGTTGTATTGCTACCATCACAAAAATTTCAGATCTACTTGATCTTTTAAGC
>WAPZ01000605.1 GCA_015520535.1 Candidatus Heimdallarchaeota archaeon | reverse complement strand
TCTGGCGTACCTGCTATTTTCAACTCTCGAGAAAACAAAAATTTTTCTAACATTCTGATGTTATCAATTTTATTAAGATATCCAATAATCTTTTGAAACAATTTTCCTTTGTCTTCTAAAACTTCTATGCATTGTTCTCTTGTTAACTTGTTTTTTAGATAGTGTTCAATGCATTCGTGGACAGCTGTACCACGATCTTGAGCGTCCTTTGCTATCTTTTTTGCTTTGTTTTTTCCAACTGCTTTAATCCACTCGGATAATTGTTCGCTTCTGTTTATTTTGTCAAGAATTGTTGTTATAGACGGATATTTGTTTCCGTTTTCATCAATGTAAACACGGCCAACCGATGGAACCGATTGTCTTTTTAAAGTGCTGTTAATTGTATATTCAAGATGATTAAATTTTTTCACGATAAAAAATGCTTTTAGTGTTATTTAGAACCACGAAGACGTTTGTTTAATCTTTTAACAAGTTTTGATAACGTTTTTCTTTTCGAAATTAGAGATTTACGAAGAATTACACCTTTCTTCGTTCTCATTACTCTACGTCCAATTCTTACTCTTCGTGGTTCTTTTCGTTGCGCACATTTGGAAGGGTGAGATACAAGTTTTCCTTTCTTTTTTCCCGACAAACATCTATATTTTTTTACAAGTTTTTGACCAACACGTTTGTATTGTTGGATTGCTCCTTCTTCGATGATATTGCCGCTCTTGTCTACAAAAACAATTTCGTATTCTTCGAATAGTTCTTTGACTTTCATTATTGATTGCCGCCTCTTACTCTATTGACTATATAATCTGTCAATTCTTCTGGTGTTAGTGTTTCATCGTCTTCTGCAAGATCAAACAATTGCTCAAACGGTTCTTTATCTTGGTTAATCATTGCAAGAACACTATCATCACTAACACTTTCTGTGGAAAGTTCAGCTTCGGCTTTTCTTGCCATTTCGTGTTGCCATCTTGCTAATTGTGCAAGTTTCTTTGCTTCTTTTTCTTTTTCCTCCTTTTCTTTGTAGTATGCTTCCATATCAAGAACTTTTTCTTCTGCAGCAACTTTTGCTGCAGCAGCTTGTGCAGCGTATCTCGCAGCTTCTGCTTTCGCTTCAGCTTCCTTTGCTCGAGCTTCAGCTTCGCGAGCTTCTGCTTGTGCCTTGAGCATATCAATCACTTTATTAAGTATCGATTTTTCATCTTCTGGTTCTTCACCTTCGCCTTTACCACTTAACAGGTCTTCTATATCTCCCTCTTCAGAGGGCTGCTGGTCATCGCCCTCTTCTTGGTCTTCGTCTGTATCTTCTTCGTCACTGTCTTCTTCGTCACCAAGAAGGTCTTTTTTAATATCATCGTCTGTGATCTCTTCTTCGTCTCTTTTTTCCGTATCAACAACATCTTCTTCATCTTCATCAACAGGTATGTCAGACCACTCTACATCAACAATATCGAACTTATCTTTTAGTCGGAATAAAACTCCGGCAATTTCCATGTCAAGTTTGCCATCTTCATCAAAGCCATGAGAAATTGTTAATTGTTCTAAAGCTCTTTCGAAATCATCTGCCTGATCAGCTGGAATATAAACCTTAACTAGTCTTCCTTCGTCATCTTCAAGACCAAACATTACAACATCTTGTAGATCTCGAGATCGCTTCTCTGCCGCTGCCAACCTGGAAATAACGTCAGCTTTGTCTACAACAGTATCACCGGTAACGGTCAGATCTTCAGTAAGTTTAACAGGTTTCCATCTATTGTTTGGTTTGACTGTTAGAGCTTTTATTTCTTCAGGTCTTAATGATAAAGCGCGTCTAAGAAGTTTAGTTTTTTTCCTTTTTGCTGAATACAAATCTACAACACCGCCACCGAAAAGAGATCCTGGTGTTATCGCAACGTCATGTGCTCCAACTGCACCTGCGGAAATTTCTTCAGCGAGTTTCAAAAATTTTCTTAGCGTTTTCATCAATTGTTCTCCATGTGTATTTCGGTTAATTGTTTGTTATATAATATATTTTATATTGCTTTGATATCTTTTGCGTTTTTGATTTTTTCAAGATAATCAAACAACGTTTTTCTTGTTTCTGCAAATTCCAACAAAGTTCTTTTATGTATCTCCTTATTATATTTAATCGTTTTTCCGTTTTTTAATTCGATTTTTATTTTGTCAACATTATCGATATATTTTTCATACAACTGATCTAGTTCGTTTATTCCTTGTTTGATATATTTGAGAATCTCATGTTTAATGTCGTCGGTATTATGATATATTGTTTTTGCAACATTTGTCAGTGTTTCGTCAAGGTTGTTTCCTTTATATCGTTTAAAAAATTGTTTTATTGATGAGCTGTGTTCAAGTTGTTTGTGGTCGAATAGTTTACCAATTTTCATCATCAAACTATTAAAAATATCGATTTCTCTATCAGAAAACAAAGGTAAATCGATTCGTCTTCCTCTTGATGTTGTTTTGATCAATGATCGAACAAGCCAATTAAAATTGTTTATTGTTGTGAATAAATCCTTATCAACAAGTTTGAATTGGAATTGTGTTTCAGGATCAAGAAACACAACACCTTCGATTCCTAAATCCTCATCATCAGAAACTTCGATATCTCTAAGCTTTGGTTTAAGCTTTCTAAG
>WAPZ01000604.1 GCA_015520535.1 Candidatus Heimdallarchaeota archaeon | reverse complement strand
ATATACAATTAAAGAAGTTATTAAAAAAAGTTCACAAATGAAGTACGTTTAATTTCAATTCCATTCATCATAACATAAACTCGCATAAAAATATTTCGAAAACTCTTAAAAAAACTGATAAGACATTTTTTTTGTGGGTGAACTCAGAAAGAAGCGTGATTAAAATGGCGGCAATCCAAAAGTGGTCAGAATATGCATTACAAGCCTTTAAACAAGGACAAATCTACAATGCGTTACGTGGATTTGAAGGAATATTAATAAGAACAATCAGAAACGAAAATATTCCGTCTTTTAATGCCACGTTTTCACAGATTAAAGAAACGTTCCTTCAAAACAACTATAACAGAGAGTTTTCACAGTTATTAATTGCGGCGTGGAAGGAATATGAGCGTCATAGATTTGAAAACAAGACATTTGATGCATTTATAACAGAAGTTAAGGGTATATTTAGGGAAAACTATCCGGTTGAAATTTTAAAACCTTTATTTGAAATCATAGACCTCAAAGACTTTGATAATGATGGAGCTAAGAAGTTTGTAGTAGAAGTCGGCACAGAAATTGTACAAAATATGAATTTAAGTCAAAAAGAGCTTCCTAATGATTTAATACTTGTTATCGAATCTTTAATTGCACTGTGGTATTATCTTAAGGAGCCACGCCTCTACAATGATCTAATCAAAAAACTTCTCATCGAATGGAAATGGAAAGAGTCAACCGCAAAAGAAAATCTTACATTAATTACCGAGGTAGCAGCAATTTTAATTGAAAATGAGGATTATGAAGAAGCGAAAGAACTCCTTAACACAATTCGAAAGAGAATAAACGCGTTAAACATCACAGACAAGCTTTTTAGGGACGTATACGAAATTACTAGAAATCTCTATCAAGCGTGTAAAGTACAAGATGAAGAACTTTTCTATAAAATAAGGACAGACTATGCCTCTGTTATTCAATTGAAGAAAATTATGTTTTTAGTCTTTCAGCAGTGCGAAAAAAAATATTTTCAGAAAAGTGGCGGATTATTTCCCCTTTTCTAATTATTCTTGCCTTAAGAACAGATTGCAGAAAACTGTTCCATAAAGAGTTAAATAATAAAAAACATGTATATTTACATGAACAAAATTTCATTAAAGAGAGGTAGAGGTGCATACGATTTCATCTCCGAAACCATTAAACAATTCATCCTTAAAAAACTTCTTAGAATGGCTTATTGATTACATTTTGTATAATGGAAACGTCTATTCGCTAAAAGCCTTTCTAGAGTATCCAAACACCCACGTCGAAAGTTCACATTCCTTAAAAAATGATAAAAACCACCATGAACACGAAAAAAGTTGCATTAGTTTCTTAGAAAAACTACGTATAGATGGGGAGCATCAAGGCGTGCTTTTATGGAATGAAACCCCATTTTTGACATATAGATATGAGGAAAACGTTCTAACAGCATATATCCCTTGGGGAACACTTAATGCGCCGTATAATAGACACATCCTCAGATTATTCCTTCGTTGTCTTATTAAAGCTGAAATGATAACCGATATTCAGCTAGATACACATTTACTGTTTAATAATAGGAAAGAACGGATTTTTTTCACCTTAGATTGTAAAAATGGAAATTTCTACATCTACGTACCATATTCCTCATCGAAATATGCAAAAAATGCGACACAACTTCATATTCAATTAGAAACACAACTTTTTGAATTAAAACAGCGTATTCCAAAAAGTTGGTGGCTGATAGAAGAACAACTGCTTCGACGAAGTATACATATTAATAAAAAAGGCTTTCATCATGTTATTTTTTCAGAACATAAAAAATAATAAAAAAGTAAAAGAAAAGCACGTTTTACTTGACTTTAAGCTGATTTTTTTCTATTTTTCCATCCTTCATTACTAAGGGGATTTTATCGGGATCCGTCAGGATATTGATGTCATCTAGTGGATTACCGTCTACTAAAATAATGTCAGCAAGATAGTTTTCCTTGATGCCTCCAATAGAATGGTGTTTGTTTATCGTTTCTGCAGCAACAATAGTCGCACTTTTTATAGCGTCCATCGGATCCATTTTTGCTACATCCGAAAGAATAGCAATTTCCATGGTATTTTTTCCATGTGGTAGCATTGCTGGTCCAAGAAAATCAGATCCGGCAGCAATTTTCACACCATGCTTGTACGCCATTTTAATGCTATTAAGATGTGCCTCAAAGGATTCTCTTGCCTTTGCTAAGGAAACTTCTGGTAATCCAAATTTTTCACCCACATCAACGATTTGTTTAATGACTGCCGCCGTTGGAACTAAAATAATGTCTTTTTCTACCATCATTTCACATAATTCTTCTGTCAAATAGATTCCATGTTCAATAGTATTCACGCCCGCCTCGATTGCCGCTTTGACACCTTCAGTTCCTTGGGCATGAGCAGCAACTCGCCGATCAAACCGATGGGCTTCTTCCACGATCGCCATCAATTCTTCTAAAGAAAATTGACTCAGATCCGGACGGTCTCTTTCTGATAAAATGCCTCCTGTAGTGCATAATTTTATTAAATCAGCACCTTCACGTAATTGTTTCCTCACTGCCTTCCGACATTCACTTACGCCATCGCATAATTCACCCATCCAACTGGGATTATGGTGAACAAACTCTAGTGGTGCAGAATGTACATCTAAATGGCCAGCTGTTTGTGACAAAATTTTCCCAGCGGCAAAAATACGGGGTCCGCGAAGTTCACCACTATTAATGACTTCTTTCAAATAAAGAGCGACGGCACTTCCTACATCTCGAACCGAAGTAATTCCAATGTTTAACAATTTTTGTGCATCTGCGTACGCACGTAATGCTTTCAAGGCTGGGGATCCAAAAAGCCATTGTCCTAAATGCACTGATCTTTCACCGGTTAAATGGCCATGTGCATCCCACAATCCCGGAAGTAATGTATAATCTCTTGCATCAATCACTCTTATTGAAGAGTCCGTAGCTTGTATATCTTCACTGTTTCCAACTTTTTTAATCTTATTTCTTTCAATAAGAAGAGCACCATCTTTTATAACAGCACCAAAGCCATCGATAATTTGGTTTACATATATAATTGTTTTTTTCTCACCCATAAGCCATCCGATCCTTTAACTACTTATGTTAGAAATAGTGAGAGAGTTTTTTTAGTTTTGGTAAAATGATGTTTTTCTGTTTTCTCGCCCATTGATAGTTTACCTCTAAAAGTTCGCATAAAGTTTTCAATTGAAATTGCCCTTCGGCAGCAAAAAAAACTAAAAAAATAGCTAAGAGAGAATGACTAATTTTGGAGTTGGGGTATGCAAAAAACCAAGATTCACATAAAGATGTCACTTTACGTTCCAGTTCTACACCTGTATCAAGT
>WAPZ01000603.1 GCA_015520535.1 Candidatus Heimdallarchaeota archaeon | reverse complement strand
GGAAAAAGGAAAAAGAATGAATGAAGTAAAACGCGATAAGCTCGCCAATGCGGTTGTTATACCCAAAAAAATTATTTTCTTTTGAATACTGTTTGGGAGATTACTACTGACTTTCAAATTAGATTGGTTTTCCTTAATACCATCTTTTATCTTCATAAACTCTTCTACAAGTTCTAACGTAAGTAATATGGACAAAACAAAAAAGATAGCTTCTAACATATGATTTTCTGCTTTTACAGAAAAAATAAAGAATAATGGATTTACTGCCACTGAAACCTGGGCGACGAGTCCTATCACCGTTCTTTCAGTAAAATGTTTACTCAAAAAAAACACACCATACAAAATAGAAATTGCAGAGAAAAATGAAATCAATTTGGCAGCAAGGAAAAAATCTTGATTTAATAATACTCCAATGCCTCCAATTAAAAAAGGGTACAATGGTGGCCAAAAATAACTGGCAGCTCCTTTATATAAGAATGTACCAGACAAAAACATATATTTTCCACTAAAGGCTTGCGTAACACCGTCACCCTCCTCAAATGTATTATGATACGGCAACACGAAAAGCATCAGTATTAAAGCATATATTAACGGTACAATGGCAGCAATTATCACATCATTAAGAAACAAACGGTTACATCTCTTTGTAAAATTCATCCGACCGCCCTCATGACTAAGCAGCGTACTAAAATATAACATGTATGTGAACTATCTGCAAAGACAAGATTAATTCATCCATCAATAAATCAAACAGCGCTAAGAATTCTTTAAGAAAAATTTTTAAAAAAATTTCCACTGTTTTAATTAATATACTAAAGCGGCTATAATAAAAAAATAGTGTTCAATAGAATTACTTTTCGAACGACTCGTATTTTTTTATTATCTTAAGCCGTTGCCAAAACATCCCCAAAAACACAAAGGATAGGATCGTTAGAAGAAGTAAAAATGCCAATGGAGCCAAAGGCGTCAGAAAAATGTCTAAAAGTCCACCAAATATTGTTGGTGCAACTGATGAGACAACCAAGCCCAAAGAAAAGACTACGCTGTAAAACATGGTTCGTTGATCCTTTGAAACAATGTCACTCATCAACGCTTGTAATGTTCCGCCCGCTAAATAAAATGTTACGGCAAATAAACTAAAACCAATAACTACAAGCCATACAGCAGACGACTGGGCAGTTAACAGCATGATTATAAGCAACGAAATGGCAGTACCTAAAGATGAATAAAAAACAATCTTAAAGCGTCCCATAGCTCCTTCTTTATCACTGATCACAGCTCCGTAGATATCAGAAGCTGCACCAGCAGCTAAAATAAAACTGGTCCATAATCCGGCTTCAAAACGTCCCACGTCATAAAAATCTCGGAGCAAAGTCACCGTAAAATAACTTAAACTTCGATAAATACCGCCACGTAAAGAACTGATTACCAGTAAAATGCCCAACGTGACTAAAATCCATTTTCTTGTGAGTACTTGTTTTTTAACAGTATCTGCACCATTCAATTGAACACTAGTCGCCGAAACAGAGATTTTCTCGGGATGCGTCTCAAAGCGTCTCATCAAAAAAGCGTATTGAGTTAAAAGCCGTCTATAAAGAAGCCACCCAAGCATAAAAATACCAATAACCAATGTAACAACACCTATCATTAGATAGGTCAGCCGCCAATCTCTTAAAATAAAAATTGCAACACCGAGTGTGATGAATGGACTAACAGCATTTCCAATCACACCCATCGCATGATTGACAGCCATAGCCTTGCCACGCTCATTGGTATCAAAAGAATTGGCAATCATTCCGAGACCAACGGGATGATACGTCATCGCACCAATACCTAAAAGAAGGTTACCAACAAAAAGCCACAAAAAAGTCGTGCTCAAGGAGATAACAAGCGAAGAAAACGCAAAGACAAAAATGCCACCAATCACAAAAGTGACTCCCAATTTGGGGTACTTTCCATAGTAACCAATAATAGGGGATGAAAGAGCCATTATCAAGACGGGCAGCGTTCCTAAAATCCCGATTTCAAAATATGACAATTTTATATCCTCTACAATCAAGATAATGAGTGCCGGAAAAGTATACATCTGAATATGATGAATAAAATGTGCTAACGCCATAAAAAATAAAATATGATGCTTCGCTTTCATCAAAACCCACCAATTAACTGCAACATTAAAAAAGCAAATGAATTAAGGCTTATGATACGACTAAAAGCAAATAAATATGTTTCTTTCGATAATGACAAATCTCGTAAGGTCGTCAAGTATTATTATCTGCTGCATCTCCTGAATTATCAGTCGAAGGGTTATTAGACGCAAAAATATGGGGATAATCTTGAAGAATTAAAAGATCCACCCGAAAATGAATTTCTGGAGAACTGTCGTGATTAACATAATTTTCGACAAGCACCACATCGGAATTGAAGTTATCAATCAATTTTTTAGCATATTTATTCCTATCGGGATCCTTGAAGCATTCTACAAATTTTACAAAATTACCGAAACTATTATGTTTTGGATACACTCTCAGAAATACATCGTATATTTTAGATTCAAATTCCTTGCTAACAGCTTTTTTACTGTAGAAAGTGACTTTACCCGAAGGTAATGCCCAATCATGATTTAAAATGATGAGAACAGGCTTGTAGATGGTAGCAAGGGATTCAATCATAAGTTGTGAGGAAGTTGGAACTGGATTAATTCTGTTTGGATCTACCCACCCTTCTGGCACATTAATCGAACCTCTATACTCTTTAGGTAATTTTATCTTTCGTGTATCAAGAGTGCAATTGTACGGGGGCTCCATGCGAGCATCGGCATTTTTTCCAAAAATATTTATACCGGGAAGAATCATTACATTGACGTGGGCTAAAATCTCCATTACCCCTTCATTATCCTCGTTTCTTAGATATTCTATTAATTTTTTCGTTCCTTCGATCCCTTTAGGTTCATTCCCGTGCTGTCCACTGATTATCATAATGGAAGGGTTGTTAGGATTAACTCCAAATACTTCAACTGTAGCATGGTACAGTGAAGATGCGGGAAGATCTGGCATTTTTTTGTCACCCTTTACACCACACTTGTGATACTACCAAAAACAAATGAATATGTTTCTTACGATGATGACAAATTTCGTAAATGAAGATAACATCAGTTGTTTATTGGAATTAATTAATTGCGACACTATCTCGCTTATTTTGAAAATTAAGGATAGAATTTTCTATTTTACTGTAATTAGTC
>WAPZ01000602.1 GCA_015520535.1 Candidatus Heimdallarchaeota archaeon | reverse complement strand
TGTTCAATTTTTTGTACCATTTTGTAGGGGGAGGAATAGAGTTCAGGAATTTCTAAGTATGGCTCGACCAGATCGGTAAATTTCAAAGAAATACCCATGTGATATTAGTGCCCTCCAGAAGAAACTCTTTATTTTTTGATCTTTTTTGAGTTTTGTAGCTTAAAAATAGTTCTCGAACACTATTACGCCGGCGTACTTTAAAAAGGATTCCATAACTGCGTGTTAAGCGACTATTAGATAAAAAAAGTATTGAATAATAGTTATCGAAAGAGATACAGAAACATGTATGCCAATGATGTCCAAGAAAAATCTGAGAAATTAAATGCTGGCAGTCCACGAATCGGATCTTTTAAATGCAGTCCAAAATTTTTAATAAAAAAAATATTGAAATTCAACATGACAGTAATGATTAAGGATCAACCGTCTGATGCTGTACAGCGATGATGAGCTATTTTTTATGATGAACTGTTTTTTATCATGTTTACTAGCATTATAAATATTGCAATGCGAGATTTTTCCTAATCGGTTGCTGGTGACAAGAAATGGCAATAAAAGAAATTCAAAAGAAAGCGGAAAAAGCTGAGCAAATAATATCAGGTTTACGTGTATTTACAAAGACCAAGGAAGCGGGATTTCCATGGGAGTTTTACCATGTGTTAGCCTTAGTTCAAAACGATGCCTTGGGAAAACGCTCTTTATTGGTGAGTGCCATTATTGCTCTTATTTATAATGCAAAATATACTGTTGTAATTACAGAGCCCAATGAAGAACTAGTCGATTATATTAAGCCATTACAAGTGGAAAAACTCTTGGAGATTGGAAACGTTCCGGCACATGAGAAAGATGAATATGGCAAATTAGTTTCATGGATGGATGCGGCAATCAAAGAAAAGGAGTTAGATAAACAGCTCAATGTGATGGTAGTTGAAGATGCTACGGTGGTTACGAAAGTATTAGAGTATGTCACAAAAGAAATGGTCGATTTAGTGGTAGTTCCAGCTAATTTTGCTCAAAAAACGAAGGAATCGCACAAAGTTGATGAAGCCGCAGTAGAAAAGCCGTCAGAACAGTTAACACCATTAGTTAAGGAGTTGACAGAAAAATTGACGGTCTCAACGTTTATTATAAGAAGTTTTCAAGCGCCGCCAAAAATCATTGAAGAGGAACCAAGTGACACCAAAGAGTAGCATTAAAGACTTTAATTCAAGAAAAAGAGTGTGAAGAGAGTATGACGTTTTTTGCTGAGTCACAAGTTACGTTCTCGGGATTATGGGTGTTATTAGGTGTCATATTGGCGGTATTAGTATACGTCATCATTTCTACAGAAAAAGTACATCGAACAATAGTAGCACTGCTTGGTGCCACTCTTATGAGTTTTGTTCTTATTTTCGGAAGTAATGATTTAATTCATTTAGATGCTATATTGAAGGATGTGGATTGGTCAGTAATCCTTTTTATTACTGGAATGATGATTATTGTTACCATTTCCGTTGATTCCGGCTTGTTTCAGTTTATTGCTTTATATTTTGTGCGTTTGACGCATGGAAAAATTTTACAGTTATATATTCTATTTTTCTGTTTTGCCTTATTTCTTTCGCCGATTTTTGGCGGTATCGCTACGTTACTGATTTTGGCCCCTTTGACCGTTGAAATTTGCACAATTTTAGGCTATAATCCAAAACCATTTCTTTTAACACAAGCGTTTGTGGCTAATTTTGGTGTTATACCCGGATTAATCGGGTCTATTCCAAACATTATTATCGGAAAAGAAGGTAATTTATCCTTTTTGGATTTCTTATTTGTTATGACGCCACTTTATCTAATTTATGGCATTGTTGGCTTTTTCTATTTATATTGGAATTTTAAAGATGAATTAAATGTTGAGGCTATGGAAATCGAAGATATCTATATCCTTGACCTTCGGGACGTTATTGTAAGTGAACGTATGTTCTATTTGTCAGCTTTTGTTCTTGTTTTAGTCCTAGCTGGTTTTATTATTGGACAACCAATCCTAAATATTGAACCAACGTTGACAGTTCTTTTTGGTGCTAGCATCCTCTTACTTTTTTCCGGTGAAGAACCTGAAGAAAGTTTTAACGAGGTGGAATGGAGTACAATTTTCTTTATTATAGGTATTTTGATTGTTGTCGAGGGATTGAGCCTCTTAGGTGTTATTAAAACGTTAGCTGACTTAATCGGGTCAATGCTTGGTGGAAATTTGAACCTAGGAATCATTGTTATCGTATTATTGAGCGGAGGTCTTTCCTCCATAATTGATAATATCCCTATTGCAGCTGCATTGGCTCCTTTAGTAAGTGACATTGGTTTGGGAAATGCACTGTTCTTTGCGTTAGTCATTGGAACAAACATTGGCGGTATGGTCTTGGTTATTTCTTCGCCTGTTAATATCTTAGCGGTAAGTTATTGTGAAAAAGGTGGACATGAAGTAAGTTTTCTTGAATTCTTTAAACTTGGAGCACCATTAGCGTTACTCTTCCTCATTACGGGAGCTGTCTATTTAATCGGGTTTTATTGGATTTTCTAATTCTTTTCACATAAATTACACGCTTTTTGTTTTTTTCATCCGTGCCCTTAAGAACATGTCGTCTCAGCAATGAAATATTTTTTATATTATGTTTTGTTAGTCTAATTAGAACCTCTAAACGATGTGATGCTGATATAAAATGAGCATTGTCCTTCGAAATATTACCAAAATTATTGGGAATCGGACGATTTTAAACAAGATTGACTTGACTGTGTCCCGGGGCGAAGTCGTTGGTTTAATGGGTCCAAATGGTGCCGGTAAAACTACCATAATGCGCATCATAGCGGGTATAATTCCTCCAACCAGCGGAGTTGTCGAGCTTTTAGGAAAACCTATTCTGTCCTTCCAAGAACACAACAAAATGAAGAACTTTATTGGTTTTTTACCAGAAACTGCCGTTTTATATAAAAAACTCACAGCATTTGAGTTTGTTCGTCTTATTGGAACATTACGTGGCATGTCGGAAGACGCTATCGAAAAAAAAACCCAATATTATTTTGATTATTTGAAATTTCGCAATGAAGAGTCTTTATTGGAAGAACTATCACGAGGAATGCAACAAAAAGTGCTATTGACAGCTACTTTAATTCATGATCCACCAATCATTCTCTTGGATGAGCCTATTGCAACGTTAGATGTTTACTCAGCGTTTTTAGTAAAAAAATTGATTCGTCAGTTGGCGGCGGAGAACCGTGTGATTGTGGTCGCCTCTCATATTCCAGCACTTATTAAAGATATTTGTGACCGCATTCATCTGATTATAGCCGGTGAAATCATAGACACAGTTATTTTAAAGCCGGATGATCAAAAAGAAAACCTTGATCTTGAACAATGGTATATAAACAAAATTGTGCGGATGGAAACATGATCGCGGCATGGAAGGCAATATTTTGGGCTGAATTTAAATCTCAAACGGCTCGCTGGAGAACTCGTCCGTATATTGTTCCACTGATTATTTTTGGTTTTTCATTTTCTCTTATAACAGTTGTTCTTTTCTTGGTGGGATTGTTAGAGGCTTTTGTTCATGTGTCTATCGAACAACTCGAGTTTATTAATGCTAATCTGATTTTTCTGCTGGTATATTTTAATACCTTCTTTGCGTTCTTCATTCCAATGAGCATACCACTTTCTCGTTTGGATTTAGAAACGCGACAACATGATTTATTGTTATCTTTACCACTTAGAAATAGTGACCTTTTAATTGGCATGTTTTTGGCTGACTTTATTCTTGTTGGCCCTTTGTCCGTGAGTATCGGATCGTCTACACTTGCAGTTTTTGCATATTTGATAAAGCAAGACTTTAATTTTGTTTTATTAATTTTAGTTTTATCTGTAGTTTTGTTGACCCTTCTTTCAGCCATGGGATTATGGTTAGGCATATTTTTGACACGATTTCTTTTTCAAATCACCCACAATTATACTATAAAGGCTTTATTATATTTCTGGTTTGCCGGTTCAGCGTTTTTGTTGCTGATTGTTATTGATGTGTTGGTAAAAGTCGGTTTTTCTCCTTTACTTTACGAAACTGTTTATTTAGTTATACCAGCAACTCCACATGCAAGAATCATCGCCTATCTACTTTTATTTCCTTCAACACCTCTTTTTTCCAATCTCATTCTTGTTAATGCCTTTTTTGTGGTCTTATATTCTGTGATAGTGTTTTTTGGAACCTATATGCTCATTAATCACGTGTATATTACATCAAATGCCACGTTTCCGCTCAAATTTAGAAAAAAATGGAATGAAAAGTGGAAAATTCCCGTGCTGAGTGAAATATTGACGAAACGCTTTTTGAGGGACTTAGAAAACATGTCCCGTACTGTGTTAGCACTTGCATTGGCGCTTATTCTTCTTTATCTATTTAATCGCTTCTTCTATCGTCCGCCTACTGTGAATACGCCCTTATATTTTTTACAAGTGCTTTTTGCTAATTTGATCTTGCTATTTAGTTTGTTTTCTGTCTCTGCTGCGATTATCTTCTTGGAATCTTCGTTCTTTGCAATCGAAACGGCAGAATTTTCACCCGTGCTTTTAGAAATACCAAAGTCCACGGAAAAGCTCTATCGTCACAAATTTTTGCAGATAATTCTGTTAGCTGTAATAATATCTCTTATTGCTGTGTTTTCAGCTGAATGGTTTTATGTTTTGCGTATAGATCCTTTATCAGCTATAATTCATTTGATATTAAGTTCTATCGGACTTACAGCAATATTACTAGGCATTTATCTACTTAATCCCGTGACCGATGAACATGATTTATTTAATTTTGTTAATACTCTAGTTTTTTTCCTTGTATTTGTTTTTTGGGAATTTTTGGTCTTTTTTTTGGCGTTTTGGGT
>WAPZ01000601.1 GCA_015520535.1 Candidatus Heimdallarchaeota archaeon | reverse complement strand
CTGGTTGATACTTGGCATACTTTGGTTGCGGCAGGGCACTTTACTGGTTCTGGTTGCAGGATACCTTATGTTAGGATTGCTTTATCTCGGGGTATTTGGATTCATGTATCTAAAGCCATACTTGATTATAGAAAAGGGTATGCTGATCAAAAATGGCTTGCAGCCCAAAAGAATAAAACTTGCTGACATCGACCAAATTAAGAAGCTCGATAGTGAAATTATCCTGAAGACGAAAGATGACACATTAAAAATCAATATGTACTACCTCGACAACGAATCCCGGCAGGAGCTTCTAAGAATCCTGGAGTTAAAGTAATAAGTGAAACACCTCCTTGGAGTAATACTGCAATACAATCCTGTGAGATTAATGAGTAAGAAATAAAGCCGCGCACACTTCCATACCACACCAGTGGCATCATTGAACCAGGTGGCCAAAAAGGTTGCTTAAACAAGTTTATTCCTACGATTAAACTAAAAGCATTCACTAACCTCCTCCAGTTTAATGTCTTTTCTAATATTTGCCTGTAAATTATTTTTCTGGCATATTTTTGTATTCCAAATTTTGTCAGTTTTTGTTATATTTGGCATAAATTTGGTTATCAATGTCTAAAATAACTGAAAAGAAACTCATAGAAGAATTTAAAAACAGACAGGCCTTTTCAAGAAAAGAACTATTAGCCTTTTACAGGCATTTTGAGCCGGAGCTGAAAGAAGGCACCTTCGGATGGCGGATATCCGACCTTAAGAAAAAAAATGTCATCAAACCTATTCGAAGAGGCTATTACATCATATCAAATAAATCAACATACGAACCTGATATATCTGCTGAAATTTTAAAACTCGCCAAAGTACTTTCCGGGCGTTTTGAAGGGGTAAAACATTGTATTTGGGACACTAATTGGATAAATGAATTTGCCCGGCATCAAGCAACCAAAAGATTAATCATTATCGAAACAGAAAAAGACCTTGTTGAATCACTCTATTATGAACTGAATGATGCCTTGCGGTTTGATTTTTATCTGAACCCGGATAAAAAAATAATTGACTATTATGTCTCAGAGAGTCAAAATCCTGTTATCATAAAAAAACTCATCACCAGGTCACCCATTACCAAAAGGACAGAAAAAAGAACAAAATTTTATACACCCCTGCTTGAAAAAATATTAGTGGATTTATATGCAGAAAGCAACCTTTTCTATTTCTATCAAGGAGCCGAACTAATACACGTATACGAAAACGCTTTAAAAAATTATACGATTAATTACACAAAACTATTCGCTTACGCCAAACGCAGAGAAAAGGAACAAGACATCAAACAATTTATAACGAACAATATACCCCATCTGGCAGAAAACATAATTGCATGATAAAAAAGCATTGCTTTACCGAAGAATGGCTGGATTCCTTCAAAAAACAGGAAGAGCATAAACGAATAGACAAAGCTATTCTCGAAAAAATGATTTATGCTTTGCATTTACTGGAACACCTAAAAGCCAATGGCCTGGATTTTATCTTCAAAGGAGGTACCAGCCTCGTACTTTTGTTGGAAGAGTTCAACAGATTCTCGATAGATATAGATATCATCTGCAATACCGACAGACAATCCCTTGAAAATATACTAAACAAAGTTATAGCCTCATCAAACTTTAAAACATGTAAACTTGATGAACATCGTAGCTATCAGGAAGAAATCCCGAAAGCTCATTATTCTTTTACCTTCGATTCGGCAACACGAGGGAAATATTCCGGAACCATTCTGCTGGATGTGTTAATGGAGGATTCTATGTATCCTGAATTAACTGAAAAACCGATACAAGCCAAATGGATTGAAACAACAACAATAACAAAGGTTGTAGTACCTACCGTTGATGCAATAACAGGAGACAAACTGACAGCTTTTGCCCCAAATACTATCGGTATCCCCTATTTTAAAGGCAAAGACCAGCAACCTTTTTCCATGGAGATTTGCAAACAATTATTTGATTTGAGCCAGCTCTTCGAAAAAATAGAAAATCCGGCAATTGTGGCGAAAAGTTTTGAAACTTTTGCCCAACAGGAAATTGCATATCGAAAGAATGAAAGGCCAGACTTAACTATCGAAGATGTGTTACGAGACACCATAGGTACTTGTATTATCCTGGCCAAAAGAGGAAAAGGCTCAGCGGATGATAAACAAAAGTTCAGTGAATTGCAAAAAGGTATAAAGGCTTTGGGTAGCGGATTTCTGATGAAAGGAAAATTCCGAATTGATGAAGCTGTGTCTGCTGCTGCAAGAATAGCCTATATATCAGCCAAATTATTATGCAAAGATTTATCGCCTATCCAATTCTATCAAGGAGAGGGTTTGCAGGAAATTAGTATCGGGAATCCTGATTGGAGCTTTTTGAATCGTCTTAAAAAATTGCCGGACAAATCGGCTTATTACTATTGGTACAAGACCCTGGAAATAATGAACCTTGTCAGAAATGAGTAAGGTATAACGGCTGGCCAAAGGCATTTTTCAAATACAAAATTGGTATAT
>WAPZ01000600.1 GCA_015520535.1 Candidatus Heimdallarchaeota archaeon | reverse complement strand
GTGTTAAAATGGAAGCAGAAGAAAAAGTAACCACACTTTAATAAAAAACATCTATTATGCAAGAAATCATTTGAATTTAATGCATATTTTACTTAAAAATGAAATGTTCAAGAGGGTCGGTGGTCTAGTCCGGTTATGACGTCTGCCTCACACGCAGAAGGACGGCGGTTCGAATCCGCCCCGACCCACCATAATTTCATCGGATTTTCTTCTTTATTTAGGAAGAAAAAAGAAAATTTTTAAGAGTCTTTACTTGAAGATTCTAACTCTACGCCGCTTTTTTTGAATTTTTCAAGGATAGTTTGGTAGATTCGTCGTTCTGGGTCTTTTGACATTTTTTGCAGCCGTTCGACTATGAGTTGTGGCGTGGAACGGGCAAAATAATTAAATTTAGGGGTGCGATCAACTATTAATTCAAGATTGTCGGACAAGCCTTTTGCTTCAATACCGTCGATTCGGATTGGAGCTTCGCACAACGCTGCAATATCTTCGGCTAAGTGTGAGACAAAAAGACCGCAAGAATTTGGGGTGCCATGTAATAGTTCGAGAAAGGCAGCAATTACTTTAGCTGAAGCGCCAGGTTCAGAGATGCTTTCCATTTCGTCGGCGAGAACTAATTTTGTGGTATTGGAAATCACGATACTGGCGAGACGTCGAAGTGTTGCTTCGAAGGCGCCCGCATCCGTATCACCGACAGCTTTCCGATAAAAGTGTAACTCATCAAAGCAGCCAATTTTCGCTTTTGTTGCGGGGACAGCAAGTCCCATTTGAGCTAATATAGTTAAATATGCCAATCCAACTAGTAATGTTGTTTTACCACCGCTGTTTGCCCCCGAGAGTATTACAATTCGTTCGGAACCGACAATATTTGGTCGTTCCCCGGCTTCGCCAATAGAATATAAGACGGGTTGTAATGTAATTTCACCGGCTAGTTCTTTTTGACGTAACTCGAGGTTTTTCAAGGCATCAACTAAAATACCTGTTTTCTCTGGTATTATTTCGGGAAAACTCAATTCAAAGTTTAAAATGAATTTGCCGATCATTAAGGAGAAATCCAGCTCAGAAAAAGCTTTTAAGGCGGTAATAGTAAGATTTTTGAAGGGTTTTAATTGTGCACTTAATTGTGACTTTAATTCGAACGCTCGCGCAGCTAATTTTTTTCTTAAATAAGAGAGCAGTTTATCGCGTTGTTCTTGATTAACTTCTAAGGGATAGACGACTTCTCGGGAGAATAACGTTTGTAAAAGTTCTGATTCATCTGGTTTCAAGTTTAATTTTTTTTCTACGCGTTCAATTGCCTCTAGCACGATTTCCTCAAATATCGTAGCTAATGATTCTTCTAAAATACTTTGCCACCGGGGATTATGGAATTGTTCCTCTAAATCCATCTGATGGTCTTTTAAAAGATCCAATAATTTTTCGCCTTTTAATTCGACACTCACATTTTGGATTTCTTCATTAATGCGCTCATTCACTTGTGCTTCTTCTTCCACTAGTAGTTCATCAATCTCATGATAGGCTTGGTACAGTCGGTTATACTCACTATCCATATCCACATTTGGGCTTCCATCTTCACGTAAATTTTGCAGTATATCACTTAGAGAGGCAAGTGTTTCTAAATCAATGCCTTTAATAATGTCGTGAAGATCGGGATCGTCTTTATATGGTAGAAGGAGTTGTGCAATTTTTGACATTGCCTCTAATACGGTTTTATTGTGCGAAAAAAAGGCTAAATTTAATTCTGGTAGAAGAGCATCAATGTTTTCGGCATCGGAAAGATTCAATGAAATTACATTTGGCACATCATCAAAATACATAATTTCATCGGTAAGCACAATAATTTCGTCATAGTGCTCTAGATATTCCGAAAGCTGTTGTGGTTCATCAAGAAACGCAACTTCACAATACTGGTTAATGCTGCTCTTCATTAACTTGGTTGCTACGCTCTCATCTGTCGTGAGAATAATCCGAGATGCTACATCAATCGAAAAATTACGTAACTTCAACGGTTTGATATTCCGTAACTGCTGATCTAAGGCGGGAAGAATATCCTTTACTTTTTTTGTTAGCCGAAAATTTCTTTTCATCAGCTCTTGTCGGGATAAGATTTTCTCTAACTGCTTAGCCGGTAAAGGAAATAAAAGGACGATTTTTGATCGTGCATAATTTGTGTTTGCGTATTGGCGGATAAAGGCAAGCACTTTCTCATATAGGGAGACAGAATCTGGTGTCTTTAGAAAATCTTCAATATTTTCATTATGTTCTTTCATATAAAGTGTTCTTACGATTTTAACTGCAAAGCGTTCCCCGATACCCTCAATGGAACTTAAACCAGCCACATCACCTTGACGAATTGCCTCTAAGGCTTCTTCTTCACTTCCGTAGTGTTCAATTAACTTTTCCTTGAGTGCTTGCCCGATCCCTTTTATCTCTGAGAGTGTCGTTACTTTCACTTCTGTTCACGCACTGTTTTCTCTTTTTCTAAATAAACAACTGAATTTAGACAAATTTAATAAGTTTTCGAGGTTTTGAAAGGTCAATAAACTCCTTAAGTTCATAATAATCGTTATGTTCAGAATAAGGAATATATAAAAGGGTGGGATCGGTGGACTTACGTATTACCGCCCATCCCGACGCAACAACTTTAATGGCTTGCGTTAAAGCTTGTTTATACCATTTTGGCTTTTTAATCGCACGATGTGGGTTTTCCAAATACCATTGAGAGGTTGCATATTGCATAACAGCCTTATTATCTGTCAAAATATCCAAACCTAGTGCTTGATATATTTTACGTGTCAGTGCCTCCGCCCACACCTTTTTTTTATTTATTAAATGCAACGCTTGAAGAATTTTCTCCTTCCCAATCTGATACACGCCAATAAAAAGGGCACGTTCAGTTTCATGTGCATAAAAAGCTGCAGAGATGATTTGATCAATCGCCTCTTCTTGTGGTGGAAACTTAAAACGCGGGTCATCATATGTGCTATCCACATATAACAGATCAGCATTCTTAAATAAATCTATATGATTTCTAATATGGTCATTAATTCGAAAATCCCCGGTAAAAACTTCTTTTCTCTCATCATTTTCAAATGAAAACATTAATGCACCGACGCAATGGTTTGCATCTAAAGCATGCACGGTAACATTGTTAATTTCTAATGATTCGCCATCATTAATTAATATGATCTTTTCTGGCGGGATACGATGCGTAATTTTAATAATATTTGCGGTTTGTGGAGAACAAATTAAATATGCATTGTTATACTTTCTTAGCCGATATAATCCTTTTGTATGGTCTGAATGCGCATGTGTAAGGAAAAAATACTGAGGTTTTCCGTTATTCGATGTGTTATGC
>WAPZ01000599.1 GCA_015520535.1 Candidatus Heimdallarchaeota archaeon | reverse complement strand
GGGACATCGATGGCGGCTCCCCATGTGGCCGGTGTTGCTGCACTATTTCTAGAAACAAATTTCACAGCATCAACTGCTGAAGTAACAAACGCTATTATAACCGATAGCACCACCAATCAAATTGCCGATGTGGGCGCAGGAACACCTAACCGCTTATTGTTTAGTCAACTGACTAACACTCCATCACCTCCACCGGCACCCTCAGCGCATTTGGGATGGCTGGTTCCTGTAATCAATCTGATTCTTTTTTAAGCGTAGAAGTTTCAAAACTCTGTATAAAGAAAACCCACCTGATATTTCTGTCAGGTGGGTTTTTTATGGCTTGAGAGTTTTTTTACCACATCAAGTCGTCCGGGATTTTATAGTCCGCATATGGGTCATTATCAACTGACTCAGTTTTGGTAGAAGGCTCGCATAAAATAATACATCGTTCATCGCGTTGCTTGATTTTTTCCGCAACAGGCACGGGGACCAGTTCGTAAGTGTCCCCAAGTTTGGCGATAGCCAGATGGCCAGCGATGAGGTGTGTATGGGTTTGTTCTGAAATATAAAGGTGTTTTACCACGTTGGCATCGGTAAAGTTATAAACCACATCACCGCCCCCGTCTGCAACCCGGTTGGTTTCGATTAATTGTTTGATCTGGGCGGCAATAGCCTTGTGTTCAGCTTCCGCTTTTTTTGCCTGATTCAGTTCACGGTCGCGCTCAACTTTTTCAGCATGTTTTTTTTGAGCCAATAACGTTGCTTCATCGGCCTGAGTCGGAGTGCCTTTTTTACTTTTTTGCTTCTTGTTTTTATATTGCTTGTGTTTGGCCTGTTTCGCCTTTTTATCATCCACCAAGCCGGTTTTTTTCAATTGTTCAAAGAGTGAATTTCCCATCGAGCAATGCTCCAAATGTAAAGAAGTGTTATTTGTTTATGTTATTTTGATCAGCATCATCATTTTGCGATGCAATGCTTTGTGTTTCAATGTTACGCGTTGCCGTTTCAATCTGGTCAATATTTTCCACAGGTTTTTTGCTTGAAATACCCATCTCGGTGAATTTTCGTGCGCCGGGCAACACCCGGGTATCAAACGAGGCGATAGCCTTGTTGTAATGTTGTACCGAATTATTGAGGTTTTTTCCAACCTTGCCAAGGTGTTCTGCAAAAGTTGCCAGCCGACCATAAAGGTCTTCGCCCACCTCCCGAATGTGCTGCGCATTTTCAGCAAGAGACTCCTGACGCCAGCCGTAGGCCACCGCACGTAACAGCGCGACAAAACTGGTTGGTGTGGCAAGAATCACTTTTTTCTGCATGGCATCTTCTAACAATGAATAGTCATTATCCAGTGCGGCACTCAAAAACTGGTCGCCAGGAATAAATAAAACGACAAAATCCGGTGAATTCTTGAACTGATTCCAGTACCCCTTACCGGCCAGTTCCTGCACTCGTTTACGCACATTTTTGGTGTGGCGGACCAAATGCGCTTCCCGCTCTTTTTCGTCACCGGCCTCCACCGCAGAGAGATAGGCATCCAACGGAGTTTTAACATCCACGACAATTTCCCGTCCACCGGGCATGCGCACAATCATATCAGGTCGCATAGCACCGTCTTCAGTTTGCGTGTGCTCCTGCTCGTAAAAATCGCAATGTTCCACCATGCCCGCGAGTTCGGCCAAACGCTTGAGAGTCAGCTCGCCCCACTGGCCACGGACTTCGGGACGACTCAGTGCTTTCACCAAATTACGTGTTTCACCCTGTAACGCCTGCTGGGTTTGCGTCATGGTTTCCAGATGCTGGGTGAGTGCGCCATAAGCTTCTTTACGCTCATGCTCCATAGTACGCATTTGTTTTTCCGTTTTTTCCAAGGCTTCTTTAATCGGTTTCACCAGGTTTTCGATAGCCTGTTCTTTTTGTGCCAACTCGCCTTGAGCCTTGTTTTGAAACTGTTTGAGGTTTTCCTGTGCCAGTTTCAGAAACTCTTCGTTGTTTTGTTTTAAGGCCTGACTGGACAGATGACCAAAGGTTTCAGTGAGTTGCTTGCGCGCCAATTCCTGCGCCTGTTCGAGAGAAGTGAGTTTGTCTTTTTGTGCCGCGCGTTCCATTTCCAGCGTAGTGTTGAGTTCAGTATTTTTTTCAGAAAGAACAGTAATGCGTCGGTGCAATCGCAGATACACGACCCAGCCACTGACCCCGGCTGAGGAAACAGCAACGAGCAAAAGAATGAAAATATTTTGGTCCATGTTTTACCTATTGACAGCTTGGTAGGGTGGGCACGTTTTTTATGCCCACGCGGAAACAATCCAAATGCATCGCGTGAAGGAATAAAAAAGCGTGACAATGGTATCTGTTTGAGATTGATGCATGGGTATTATTGCCAAGTCACCGTACCGCATTAAAGAAGAAAAATGTTCTGTGGATTGAGCGCATGTGATCCAGGTTTTGAGGAGGTGGATTATGTAGGGATCTCCGCGTGGGCACACAAAACGTGCCCACCCTACATGGTTTCATTTTATTTGGTTCGCAAGCTTATCGCCAGCCTGCGCTATATCGCGATTTGTTAACTTAATGACATTGGAGGTACAACTCAATGTCATGTGTAATGTCAAGCAATGATTCCTTTTGTGGGTAGCTTTACAATAATTTTTCCAGTGGTATTCCTGCTTCTTTCTCTATATTTTTATATTCTTCCTTAACGAACTCCAGGAATTGTGTTAATTGAAGATGGTGTTCTTCATAGTCTTCCCGGTTGCGAAGGGTCTCACTTTTCATAAGGTTTTCCTGATATAAAATCGCATCCCTTATCGCTGACACCACCATAGGTGCTAATGTGTTAGGTATATTCATTATATTGCTTCCTTAATGAGCACATCTGCCAGTCTTTCGAGTAACCCTTTAAACTGGGATAATGGCATATCGAATGCTGGTGCGATAGTGTAATGGGTAGCTTCGAACCTGGTGTTATATTCGTCTTTTATAATTGCAAGCCCTTCTGGCAGCAGAGTGCCTTTTGATATCTTGTAATATTCCCAATTTTTTCCTTTTGGTAGTCCTTTTTTATCAAATGTACTTAATCCTCTTGAGCGGTCTTTAATGCACACCCATTTTATATCGTTACGGCTCTCTATCGTAATATCAGCAGGACGTGGGCGACCATTTGACAAGACAAAACCGGTCTCAATAAAATCAAATACAGAATTGTTTGATTTTTTATTGACGGCCCTCCATAAATCTACAGGTACATTTTCGTCAAAAAAACTGTCCAGTTTGTCTTTCTCTATAAGTATATCTTTCAATAAAGTAACACTCATTTATATGTTCCTTGAATTTGTATTGATGAGCACAGCGGCCTGTTATTCCAGGCATTAAAACCAGGTACTTCAGTCCGGTAGGGTGTATTTTATGCACCATAAAATTTTTGGCACAGGCACCAAATATGATTAACGGTTTAAATTTATTAGTGGCGATGAAATAATTTCGGTGCGTAAAACGTACCCTGCTCGACTTATCCCACTGCTACTCTTCATTCTCAGAATTTCTGTCAAGAAGATCAGCAGCCGAACAGTTCAACCGCATTTGCAATTGTTCAATTGTGCGTAACGTTGTGTTTTGGTCTGCTCCTTCAAGTCGATAAAGCGTGGATTTGCTAATCCCCAGCTTTTTCGCAAATTCAGGTACGGATTTTTCCCCGCGTAGCACCTTTAGGTTTTCCGCCAGTTTGCTTGCTAAATTCATGGTGGTATGAGGCCGCGGGCCAATTACCGCGTATTGGAAGATATAGTCATGTCTGGGGCGCTATTTTGGGGTGTCCGTTAAATTAGGCTTGTAGCCTCCTTTTTTATATTTACAAAACTTTGAATATGTCGCCGATATCACATTTGAGCGCCTTACAAACTCGCTCCAGTGTGGCGATAGTTGTATTTTTCTGGGCATTTTCCAGTC
>WAPZ01000598.1 GCA_015520535.1 Candidatus Heimdallarchaeota archaeon | reverse complement strand
TTTTTTTTGGGTTATAAAAGGATGGATTCGACTTGTTCTGCAATTTCAGCTCTGCTATCAGTATTGAATTCTAATTTAAGGCGAATTCCATAGATATATGCGTGTTCATGTTTGTGCTTTTCGATGTATCCGAGTTTTTGGAGTCGCCGTAGGATTTGTTTAATTTGATGGGTTTTGAGTAGATTGCGGGTTCGAAAGAAATCAAAGATTTTTGTCGTTTCGATTTTGTCATTTTCATGGGTTTCGGCGAGGTAAATGATCACAGCCAGAACGGTAAAATCTTCATCGGTAAGTTCGCTGGGATTGGGATGTAAGGTTCGAATACAAATCCATGGTCTTTTTCGATGAGAGAACTGAACTAATTCTAAGCCTAGTTTATTAATAAGTGGAACAAAAACATCAAGAAATTGTTTCCACTCTTTTCCGTCGAGTTTGAGTTGTCGCTTAAGTTCATTTTCTGGAACACCTATAATTAAATTTCCATTAGCGTCGATTCTTCTGGAGGCAAGAACATGGAATACCTGGTCGATGGGAAGGTTGAAATCTGGTTGAAAGATTTTTTGAAGGTTTTTTAGAAATAAATCTTCAACTTCATCTTTATTGGGTGTTTGTGGTGTGTCATTACGATCAGAGGGGTCATAATTTTGTGCAGTGTCTACGTCATTGGGCGTTTTTGTTTGAATTGGCGTTTCAGTAAGTGTCGTTTCTTCATCGGCATTAGAATTTTCCATTTTTTCACCAGTTTAAGTTTAATTTAGTCAACTGAATCGGTTATCTTTTATTTTTGGCGGATATAACTAGTGTTCGCACTTTTTTCTCTTTCATTAAAGAGTTATTGTCTTTAGTTGGAAGAAATTTAATCGTTTTTTTCTTTTTGTTGAAAAGGCAAATGAGATTTTTTGGTATTAGTCGTGGTAGAATTTGGAGTTCAACTAACGATAATTCACGTTCGAGTTCATTAAGTTTCCAGTAATTTTTTTTCGTTAATTTTTTCAAAAGGTTTTCTTTTAAGTTTTGTATAGTAGTTTCATCGAAGAGTATTTCTTTTTCAAGATCGGGGATATTAAGGGTTGGTGTTACCTCATCAGCAGCCACGACAATTTGGTCGATCTCATCTTCGGAGTGTGCTTGAGAAGCTCCAAAATTTTTGAGATGATAAGGGAGGGAATATTTTGAGACAGGTCCACTGAGGAAAAAAAGAGAATGTTGTCGTTGTTTGACTTCCCAAGCCATTAAAAGAATCTGCAGCTTTGGATCTTCGGAACCTTTGAGAAAATAGAGGTCTCGAAGATTTTGCATAGTGGTAAGGGCAAGAAGGGCACGTGAATCCAAGAGATATTCTGAGGTTTGTTTTAAGAGTGGATAAAGAGTATCTAATTGGACGCGGTCGTTTTCAGATTCTTTTAGGGGAACAATTTCTCGGCGTTTGACATGAAATTCATTTTTTACCGCAATATTCCAGAGAATTTTAAAGGATTCTTTTACATGTATTTTTTCTGCTGTTTCTTCGGTTTGTTCTTGTTGTTTGGGCTTTTGTTCGTCTGATGTCATGTTACACACCAACTTGGGGATCAGTTTTTTGGTTTGCACGCTTTAGTTTAGTCGGTCATGGCACGTGTTAAGATATAATGCTGAGTGTCGTCAGTGATTTTCCATTTGAGATGTGGAAGGAGGATTAGAAATTGTGGTTGAATAAATTGAAGGGTGAGTTGTTCTTCTTCGGCAAAATTCGTTTTAATATACTCTTCACGAATTTTTGGATAAAGTTCTAACATTCTTTTTGCTAGAATGATGAAGTGATCGTCCAATCCTTGACCAAATTCATCAATGACCTGGAACGGGGAAAGGGTGATCAGATGAATGGCTAACAGAAAACTGAGGCTTAGAATGAAGCGTTCTCCGTTTGAGCGCTTAAAGAGCTCAATTTTTTCTTTATCACCCTCTCGTTTGGTGTACAAAAATAATTGCGCATCATCTAACTCCGTTAACTGGTGAATTTCTATTTGCACTTGAAAACTGTTTTGAAGGATTTGGTGCATTAAATCACGGATTTGAGCGACAGTATTTTTGATGGTATAAGAAAAGTTTTCTAATCGGCGCTCTAAGTCGAGTTGAAGATTGGCAATATGTGCGTCTCGTTCTTTTAAATGTTGGCGAAATTGTTCTACTTTAGTTTTTTGTTCCCAATACCGTTGTTCGTCTTCATCACTGGCTTTAATCATCGAAATTTTTGCCTTTAAATGATCAATTTTTTTTGCAATCTCATCTTTAGGTCGTATAAACTCTGGTCGCGGAATGTTATCTTTTACAAGTGGTCGTAATTTTTCCTCTAATTCTTTTTCTAAGTCAAAGAGTCGATCCCATAAGATGGGTTTTTGTTTTTTGATTTCTTCTATTTGCGTCTCTAAATTTTGCACGTCTTTTCGCTGCTCGGAAAGTTGCACTAAAATTTTCTCTTTATGCTCTTCTACCTTCTTTATTTCCTTTTTTAACTCCTTAAGCTGTTTTTTTAGTTCCTTTTCTTGGATTTGCAAAGTTTGCAGTTCTTGTGATTTAGTTGCTTTATCGTGTTCCAATTTTGAAATCCGTTTCTGGATATCCTTGAAGGTTTCGAGTTTGCTTGCGGCTTTAGATCGTTCTTTGAGGTTTTCTAATTTTTTGGTCAGTTCTTTTTCTTTCGTTTCTAGGGCTTTTAATTGTTGACCGATACTTGGTGTCTGTGAGGAGGATTGCCTTTTCTGTCTTTTATTTCTAATATTTTGTTTATTTTCCGTTTCTAAGATTGTATACAAATTTTTGTAGAACGACACCTCTTTTCCTAAGGGTAAATTTGTTGGCTGAATTCCAGCACTCATACTTCCTTGTTTATGAAAATGAAACGCCGAATTTTGAGTTAAAATGTTGGCACGATACTTTTGAGCGATGTCAGTAGCATAATTTGGGTCAATAGTGTTTGGTGCGACCATAGAATAGACAATTTTTCTTAAATACCAAAGTGCAAAAGGATCACCTTCAATTAACTCGGTTGCCCATGCATATATGCCTTCGGGTGGTTCTGGGTATTGGCGTTCGCGTTCGTTTGCGTTAAAGCGTGCAATTTTTATGTAATAGGCCTTTGGGAGCCGATTTTTTGCTTCTTGGAGGAGATTGTAGGCACGTTGATACTCCTCTCTTCCAATGGCAATAAAAGTATAAATTTCGTTGCCCAGTAGATTTCTGACAGCTTGTTCCCACTCTTTTTCTTCTTCTTTGACTTTTGTGAGTAGAAAAAGCGGTCCACGTATTTGGTCATCTAACTTTTGTTCTGTTAGAAGACGGAGAAATTCCATGGCTGTTGAAAATCGTTCTTTTTCTGTTTTTGTAAGAGATAAAAGTATGTCATCTGTCGCTAGTGAACTTTTTGGTGGGGAGTCGGGTGTTTTTTCTGTAATCGTATCAAATCCATCGGGATGATCTAGCTGTTGAAATAATAATTCTTTTTCTTGTCGAATTTGTGTTAGTTCTTCTTCAATGCTACTGATTTTCTCTAAATCGTCTTTGACAGCCTTGTCTGATTGAATATATGCTTGTCTTTGCCGAAGATTTTTTATTTCCTCATCTTTTTCCTTGATTAACCGCTCTAAGGCTTTGAGTCGGGCGTTGATTTCTCCAATTTTACGGTTAACAGTTTCGCGTTGTGTGGTTTTTTCTAGTAACGTGTTCTCCATCGTTTTTTCTTCGTTTTCGAGTGTATGGATGGAATCTTTTAGCTTTGTGACCTTTTCCGATAGTGATTTAGATGTGGCTTCAAAATTCGTGAGTTTTTCTTTTATTTCCTTAATCTTGTTTTCTATTTCTATAACTTCAGCCCATTTTAATTGTTGTTCCAAATAGGTGAGTTGACTTTGTAGTTTTTTCTTTTCCTTGAGTTGCTCGTATTTTTTTTCACGTAATTCGAGGACTTGTTCTTCGAAGCTCAATTTATGGCGTAACGGTTCCGTTTCTTTAATGGCGTTATGCACCTTTTCTTTTGCTTGTTTTAGTTTTTCTAGTTGTTCTTGAAGACTGGTGAGCTCAAGAAAGGTGCGAAAGCGTTGACGCGTTGATTGTGTGGAAAATGCGGAAAATGTATGTTCATCCACAAAAATTAGTGGAAAAGAGTCATACAGATGACAGCTTCGAATAATTTCTCTAATGTGATCTCTTTTGATGGTGGTCCCATCGCTAAATTTTGCACGGTTATTGATAAAAAAAAGTGTCCGACCGTTTTTGTAGACGCGATATTCGATGGTAATTTCATCTGTGTTAATGAGCGGTTGAAGTTGAGGATCGGAAGTTGTTATTATGCGGCTTTGGAGTGCCTCTAAGAAGGGATTATTTAAAACGATTCGGATGCTTGCATAATCTTGCCATTCACCGACATTACTTGCTACGCCACCTTTTCTTATTCGTGGAGGGATATAGCCTAAAATCAGTTGGAGAGCTTGCATAATAAGTGTCTTTCCACTTCCATTTGCACCAGCAACAATGGTAAGGGGATGGTTTGAACTAAAAGTAATTTCTGTGTCCTCATGAATAACGAAGTTTTTAATTTGAAGTGATTTGAATAAAGGTACTTTGTCCAAAAGTCTCTTCTCCTAAACTCAGATTTCTATTCGCTGAACCCGTAAAATGATGCTATGAATAACTCCCTCACGACGATATTAATAGCTTTTCATGAAAGAGGTTGCGCACCTTAGTGGGTGAGTTGCGGGCAACGTTATGAATTCTTAAATAAGAAATGAGAAAGATGTTACGTGGCACAATGATGAATTCAGCCTTGTTTGATACCAGATGATAGAAATTACGGGCTGAGTGCTCCATTAAATAAGAATTATGTAGGTGGAAGGGCACATGATCGATTTAAGAAGTGATACGATCACATATCCAACAGAAGAAATGATGCAAGCCGTGGTTGAGGCGTTTCGTCGTGGTGAATTTGGTGATGATGTATACGGTGAAGATCAAGTGGTTAATAAATTGGAGGAACGTGCAGCGGAAATCATGGGGAAAGAAGCTGCCTTGTTTGTTACAAGTGGGACACAAGGAAATTTAGTCTCATTACTCAGTCAAACGCATCCCGGTGATGAGATCATTTTAGAAGCCGACAGTCACATTTATTGGTATGAAGTTGGTGGTTTTGCGCGGATTGGTGGTTTATCTGTCCGTCGTATTGCTGGCGTGAATGGATATATTCCACCAGAAATGCTGGAAAAAGAAGTTCGTGGTGTAGATATTCATTTTCCTAAAACTACGCTTGTAGCAGTAGAAAATACACATAATAGAGCTGGGGGTAAAGTAATTACCAAAGATCAGATGAAAGCGCTTTATGAAAAGACTAAAGAATTGGGATTAGCTGTCCATACAGATGGGGCTCGTATTTTTAATGCTGCCATTGCGCAAGGAGTTCCAGCTCGTGATTTAGCACAATATTCTGATTCTGTTATGTTTTGTCTTTCAAAGGGATTAAGTGCGCCAATTGGTTCAATGGTTGTAGGTTCATCCGAATTTATCAAAAAAGCACGTAAATTTAGGAAAATGCTCGGTGGTGGTATGCGACAAGTCGGTATCATTGCTGCGGCGGGATTATGGGCGTTAGAACACATGGTCGATCGGCTTCAAGAGGATCATGATAATGCAAAGCTGCTTGCTCAAGGACTTTCAAAAATCGAAGGCATTCATATTGTGGAACCTGAGACCAATATTATTGTATTTGATTTTAAGACCTTAGGTCTCACCAGTGCTGAGTTTATTAATGCAATGAAAGAACGTGGTGTGCTTTTTACCTCTTTTGGCACGTATAAAATTCGGGCAGTCACTCATCGTCAAATCTCGAAAGACGACGTTATGACGACTATTGAAAAAGTTCGGGCTTTTATCGAGGAACGTTAGAATATAGATGAAGACGAGCCTTTACATGGGATTTTAGAGGATCAAAAATGAGTCTTTCCGTACACGATAAAAATCTTATTCAATTTTTTCAATCACTTATATTAGAGAGGCTTAATCAAGAGATCGATCTTGCCACAACTTGTAGAAAAAAATATATTGACCCAAGTGACAAGATTGAAACATATGTGACAAAAAACATCACAGAACGGCTTCTTAAACTAACTAATTTGCCGAAACATAAATTAGAAGCACAGGTCACTGCCATTATTGCTTCTGAGTACCATTGGTTTATTAAAGCCTTGCAACTTGGAAAAGCCGTAAGCAATTTATATCCACCCGATCAACAAGAAAAAGCCTTATTCAAAGGGTTGCAAGTTGCGTTGTTCTTTTTAGGTGATGGCATTACTTCATTAGCCAATATTGTGATTAAGGAAGTGAGCATCGATTCACACACACGTCATGTTCGAATTAAATGTTCACGATTGATACGAAAATTACCGCTTTTTGTTCGTGCCTTAATACCAATTATCGCTGAATTTCTAGCTAAAAACTTGTATTTGCAAGATTTTACGGTTTCTGAGCAAGTGTTGTCGCAAAAAATGAAGGAATATACACTATTTCTGAAAATCTCTAAATATCCTATGGAAACACCGGAGTTAATTGCTGAAATCATTACGGGCTTAAATGTGGAACTTTTTTCCGCCCTTACCGAAATAACAGATCTCAATAAAATAAATTCAGAAGATTTGGATATTTTTATCGGTTTTGGTGAATTACTGAGTGCATTATTAGTGGAACTCCCGCATATCAGTACTTTGTTGAAAAATAACCAAATTCCGGGCTTTCAATGGCTTCATAGTATTGCCGAGAAATATGATGAGACAACCATGAAAAAATTAGGGCAACTGAGACATATTTTGACAGCCGACAATGTTATTTCACCGGAAATCACGAGTCATGAATATCTCCTTTTAACACACGAATTTTCGCCACGTGGCTTTTTGTTACGAACGGGACGAGCTGCCACCACCGGTTTAGGTGTGGTCGGTGTCCATCCGTCTTTTTTTCCGTTGCTTGACTTGCTTCCCGGCACTCAGATCATTATTGGAGACCGAAATCCGTTGATGTGTACCCTGCAACCGGTGATAGACATACGGCCACCAATTGTCTTACTGAAGAATGAAAAAGTGATTGCACTTTCTGATGCCCAAGCCGTCTCCGAAATTAAAGAAAATATTGAAAAAATACTGAGTTTTGGTGATATCATTTGTTCATCAGATGATTTATTCTTATTGACAAAAGTGGGATTTAAGGAGGAAAAGAAATCAAAAATTAAATGCAGTTTTTGCGAAACCTGTTGGTTAGAAGATTTAACTATGGCATTACAGAAAAAAAAGACGACAATTTCGGAAGAAAAGCTTGAACTTATTAATCAGCTGGTTTTTTATCTAAAAATGAAGCAATTCGAGCATATAGAGTTTGAAACCCTAAAAGAGATATGTGCTGTATTAGAAATATCACTCCCACCCGATTACACGCCCTTTTGGTCCAGTTTATCAGCACATGACTTCAAAAGTTTCCTTATGCTTCTTAAGAAAATAAAATTTTTGGAACCCATAAATCAGCAATATTTTCTTGATATAACCAACTTGGCTGAAGAAGAGCATTCATTTTTGAAAGAAATCTTTATAAAATTACTTATCACGTTTGAAAGTTTCGAAGGAAAAATAAAGGTATCAAAGAACTGGTTTGATCTGCTGAAGTATATACAGTCGACCGTAGAGAACTTTGACACCATAGAAACTGATGAGGGAGGAATTGAGGCTATAATTTCAACGGTGTTCCCCCATACCTTTTCATTTTATCCGACCATAAAAATGCCCATAAAATTACGGCGTATATTTACCAATGACTTGAAGAAAACGCTTCCACCAATCCATACTCTATTTCCAAGACCTTTAGAAACGGATGTCGAGCCAAACTTGCTTTATTTGCTGAAAAAATCGGAAAAAAAATATACATTTGTGCTTAACTTGCGACAGTGTTCTGATTTTCATGAACCGACATTTCTTTATAAATGTCCCGAGTGTAGCAAGCGAACTAATTTAATTTTCGAGTGTGAACGAGGACACTTAGTAAATTCTGAGATATGTGACGTGTGTGGTTCAGTCGCCGTTTCTTATAAAAAGTGGACCATATCGGGAAATGATCTGTTAAAACTCACCTATAATGTTTCTGTGACAACTCCAACACTTTTATCTCCGTTGCAGATCCGTAAAACGACACCTTTCTATGAAGATCTTCGTAAAGGAATATTAAGAGCGAAATATGGGTTATATGTTTCGTTAGATGGGACTACCCGAATTTTACTACAAAATCAAGTTCTTACGCACTTTCGTTTAAAAGATATTGGGCTCAGCGTCGAGACTGCTAGAAAACTCGGATATTTTTATGATCTAGCGGGAAAGAAAATTGAAAATGACGACCAAATTATAGCACTTTATCCAACAGATATTGTGCTTGGGGAGCGGGATTATGAATGGTTTGAAAAATTAACACACTTTATTGACGATGAAATCGTTAAAATTTATGGTCAAAAGCCTTATTTCAATCTAAAAAATCCGACTGACTTGATTGGACACATTATCGTTGGAATACCCCCCAATGGCTCTATTGGTAGATTAGGGAGAATTATCGGGCTCTTAAAAAATGAACATGGGTGTTTTGCACATCCACATTGGCATGTTTCTAAAAATCGAACAGCAAATGGCGACATCGATAGTTATACGTTTGCCCTAGACGTGTTAATCAATTTTTCAAAAAATTTGGCGGAAACTCAAAACGACATTGCCCTAGGGATTCCTCAACTTTTAGACATAAGCATGGATTTTTTGTATAGCAAAAGCAAAACTATAAACCCTTTGTTTAAACCTTTAAAAGAGAAAATTTTTCTTTTATTTCAAAATTTGACTACCATAACACCATTGATAGAAACTTCGCTTCATGAAGGTGAAATTCCAAGTGAGTTTCCAATCTTTGGTATCCCGCCAATTAATTTTGCTCCAACGGTCGAACTACCACCGATTACACCATTAACGG
>WAPZ01000597.1 GCA_015520535.1 Candidatus Heimdallarchaeota archaeon | reverse complement strand
GATGAAAATAATGAGGGTGATTACTTTCAATGGTATTGTTTAATACAGCATCTAGCATTTTTACCGATTTAGGTGTGATTTGTGTGGCGATATCTGGTGTGTTAGCTGTTATTGCACATCGTCGCATTTTGCAGGGTCGTCCATGGTTGCACCATTTAACCGTAATCAGCGGTTACATTTTTTTGGTGCTTTTTTTAACGTTTTATATCACAAATTTCATTTTACATGGAACGACATTCTTTGGGGGGCCGGAGGTATTAAAGCTGATTTATTATCCATTTTTATTGACACACATGGTGACGGCGGCGGTAATGGGAGGGCTGACTACTTATTTAGTGTTTAGTGGGTTGAAACGAACTGTGTATTCAGAGCCGGATGAATGGAAGAAATTTCAATATGAGGATTCATATCGGCAACGTCACATGAAATTAGGTCGTTGGGGCTTTTATTTATGGTATTTGACCGTAATTTCTGGGATAATGGTTTATTTATTATTGTATGTAATCTTTGAGCCCGCAAAAACTTTATAAACTCTCTTTTTTTATTTTTTACTTCGAATTTTTTGCACATGGCTGAAAATAACGGGGATTGTCTCAGCAGCGTCGACGCAACTTTTTTATTTTTCAACAAAGAGACATTCTTGATTATTCTATTCCATTCGATGTGGTCTAGTTCGGGTTGTGGTCGAAGTGTTCGGCTATCTTAATAAATATATCGAGGTAGATTTAGCAACAAAAGATATTGGTGTTCATAACACCGAAGAGTTGCCTTTACAAGAATATTTAGGAGGACGTGGGTTAGGAAGTTACTTATTGTGGAGACGAAATAAAGCAGGAGTTGATCCGTTATCTCCAGAAAATCATCTGATTATTATGACTGGTCCTTATACGGGGACAAGTACACCTTTTTCCGCTTATTTTTCAGTAGTAACAAAATCACCACTGACTGGTACTATCTTAAGTTCTCATTCGGGTGGCAGTTGGGGTGTTTTTTTAAAGAAAAGCGGTTTTGATGGAATTGTTATCCGTGGAATTGCCGAAGAACCATCTGTTTTGGTTATCGATCAAGGTGAAGTTAAATTAGAAAGTCATTCCGATTTATGGGGAAAGGATGTATATGAAACCACATCTCGACTGTTGAAACTTTATCCAGCCGCTAAAGTTCTTACAATCGGTCCCGCCGGGGAACATTTAGTCAAATTTGCCTCCATAATGAATGATAGGTATCGAACCGCGGGTCGCGGTGGCGCGGGAGCGGTAATGGGTTCAAAAAAACTAAAAGCCATTGTTGTCCGCGGAAAATTACGGCCCAAAGTCAAAGTACCAGAGGAAGTCAAGTCATGGATGCGAACGGCGTCCCAAATAGCTAAAGAAAAAGCGGCACGTTTTCGTTATTATGGAACTCCTGCGGCTATGTTAGCTACACAAGCATTGAGTGCCCTTCCAAGTTATAATTATTCTAAAACGCAGTTTGATGGATTCGAACAAATTCAACCCGACGTGTGGCGGAAAAATTATGTCATCAGCAATAAAGCTTGCAGTAGTTGTCCCATTGCGTGCTCGCATATTTCCGTGGTAAAAGATAATGGTCGGACAATAAAAACGGAAGGTCCCGAATATGAAACCTTTTATGCCTTTGGCCCACAAGTTGGTGTCAAAGAAATTCCCAGCATAATAAAAAGTAATGATTTATGTAATCGTTTTGGTTTAGACACTATAACCACGGGCAATGTGATTGCATTTGCCATGGAATTATCAGAAAAAGGTCTCCTTAATGGAACATACAAGCAAGAGTTAGAGGATTTGCAACTTCACTTTGGAAATTCAATTGCGGTAATTAAACTCATCGAACGCATAGCCTATCGTTCAACAAAACTCGGCAGTCTTCTTGCTGAAGGAACTAAAACGATGAGTCAACGTTTAGGTGATCTAGCAAAACAGTATGCGATTCATGTCAAAGGATTAGAACTGCCAGCGTATGATCCTCGTGCGACGATTGGCATGGCTCTAGCGTACGCCACTAGTCCACGCGGCGGTTGCCATTTACGTGCGACAATGTATGTACCTGAACTCTTCCAACAAAAAATTGATCGTTTTGCATATGATGGTGAAAAACTGAATGTGTTAATTGAAATGCAAAATCTGTTTGCGGTGCTGGACTCCATGGTCATTTGTAAATTCGGGGCGCGTTACGTATATAATAATGATATCACAGCATTTGCAAATATGATTAATGCCATTACGGGATGGGCACTTAGTTCGGATGATCTTTACCAGATTGGTGAGCGCATTTGGACTCTTGAACGGCTCTTCAACTTGAATGAAGGTTTTTCTAAAAAAGACGATCAACTTCCGCTGCGTTTCTTTAAAGAGCCTGGTTCAAATGATGTTCCACCCATTAATGAGGATATGTTTGTACACGCGCTCCAAAAATACTATGAACTAAGAAAATGGGACGCTAATGGAATGCCGACCTCTGGTTTAATTCAACAACTCGGTTTGAACAAATGAGGTGCTTATTAATGAATGATACCACATCAACGGGAACAAAGAAAGGCATTAAAGTCTTATTAACCGGATTACCCCGGTCCGGTAAAACAACAATAATCAAAAAGGTGATTCCAGAACTAAAACGCGGTTACCAATTATACGGTTTTTATACTGAGGAAATCGTGGAAAATAATGAGCGTGTGGGATTTGAAATCATCACAGTCGATGGGGAACGAGAAATCCTTGCTCACAAAACTAAAATTCTCTCCACCATTCAACTTAAAAGCTATCGTATTAACTTATCGGGTTTTGAAAAGGTAGCTTTAGAATCACTAAAGCGTGGATTAGCACGAAACATCAAAAATCCATTATTTATAATTGACGAAATTGGAAAAATGGAATTACTCAGCAAAGAATTTCGACTACTTGTGACAAAACTTTTTGATCGCCCCTATAATATCCTTGCCACAGCCCCACTCCGAGATTTACCATTCACTCGCCAACTTAAAAAAAGAAGTGACCTCCAAATCATTGAAGTCACAAAAAAAGAACGTGATTTTCTTCCCGAAAGAATCATTAATTTGTTTATGCAAGCACTATATGTTTAACATAGGCTCACAATGCAACTTTTTAGCCACAAATCAGTTTTTTCGTACGGACAGCTGTCTTAAAGCCTTTTTTCTTTTATTTGTTCTTAATTCGTTGTATAAAGAAGAAGAG
>WAPZ01000596.1 GCA_015520535.1 Candidatus Heimdallarchaeota archaeon | reverse complement strand
GTGTTTTACATAAAGTTTAGTCTTAAAATGTGGTTATATTGTAAAAAAATGCCTTGCGCTTATAGAATTATTAACAAAATGTGAAAAGCAAAAATTTTGCAAGACATGTAAGGTGTAGAAATATTTTTAAAACACTTTCACAAAAGCTAGTTGTTGAGATAGTTCATGCATAAATCAACAGAACTTAGTTGGGATTTTCATGAATCAATCGTTTGACATCGAAAAAATCACCGTGGAGACATTTTCTCCCGCAGTTGCCAGGCGAATCATAGAGATTGCTTATAATGAATATCCCGAGCAGCTTGATCGATTACAACAGCGACATATTTTGCAGTGGGTAATTGGAGAAAATCATGAACTCGTGGTCGTAAAACCCATAACTGCCAATGAAAAAGAAAATAATAGCCCTATTATCGGATTTATTCATTTATCGCTTCATGAAGGAAAAATGTGGTTTAGCATGGCGATTGAGCGTAAATATCAAAGAAGAGGGATTGGTACCGCCTTATTAAATTATGCAAAGCAAAAAACAAATGAATTGCATGGGTGGATTATCCCCGATGATTCCTTAAAAAAACCCGATGGTACACCATATTATTCTCCCAAAAAATTTTATCTAAAAAACGGATTTGAACTCACCGATAATTTCATGCCACTTAGGGGAAAAAGAATTGTTGTTCAAGAAATTGTTTGGAGAAAACCATCTCCATGACTTTATTCCACTAATTTATCTAATACTGAACGCCGCCATTCTGTTGGAAGTTTTTTTGATCCTTCCTTAACGATCCATCGTGTATGGCGGTTTATTGTTGGAAGATAGGATAACAAGAAGTTAAAAACCGCTTTAGGATCTTTTTTTGTTATTTCTCGAAGTGCCCACGCAACAGCCTTTTTGACATCCTGATCCTCATCTGTCATGAGTCTTTGTAAAATATTTAGGCAGTCATTTGCTTCATTTGGCTTAGTACGTATATATGATGGTATTGTTGCTGCTGTAAGGCGATGAATCCATTTATTTTCATGATGCGTCCATTTTTCGAGTAGGGAAAAGATTTCAGTTTTATTTTCTTTTGTTAGGTTGATCATGACACGTAAGGCCAATGAATCGACCATTTCCCAATCTTTTAAGTCATCAATGATTTTTAGGACAAATTTCTTCGATTGTTCATAGTTTTTCTTTGAAAGCCAGCCGACTGCATTAATAATGATATATCTTAGTTCTCTGCCACTGGTCACACCGAATTCTAATTTCTTAGCATTAAAGAAGGAGATTTTCCAAAGGCGAAAAAGTCGATCAAATGCCCATGCTTCCCTCTCCAGACGTTTTCCTAATTCTTTCCCTATGGCATTTAAGATAGGCGTTTTGACTAAATTGAGTTTTTTTGTTCTTTGATTTTCTAAATAAGGCAAAATTTTTCTTTCAATGGCATTTAAGTCCTCATTTTTCAAGTAATGGTAAATCATATCAGCGACATCGGTTATATATTTTTCTACCATTTACATCGCCCTACTACAACTAAATAATACGAATATTCCCCGGCAATTTAATTTTTTTAGACTTATTTTTACAGTCAAAGTGAAGAGGTTAGATTTAAAAACCTTTATAAGTCTTAAAACGTTAAGTTTTTTGTTAATAATAATTTTTGTTTGTAACCAAATTGTTTGAGGTTTTGTAAGATGCTAAAAATGAACGTGGAAGAAAAGAGTAACGTTCTTTTAGTAGTAGCACGATTGATTTTCTATGGAACGGCATTAACGGCGTCGTTATTCTTCATTATAGCCTTTCCACTTTTTGGAATATTGACTCAACAACAGACGGACATTATTCGACTGCCCGTTCTTGTGAGTGCATTACTCGGAGACTTTATCGTCTTTATTATTTTAGAGGTTTTTTTTAGGAAACTTCAAACCGCGGCAAATATAGAGAATGTAGAAGAAAGAATTTATCGGTTGGCAAGCGAAAAACGGCGTCTAATTCTTGCCTACTTTCCTTTGGTCTACGCTGTGGTATTAACAGCAGCTTTACTTGCAGTAATTGCACTTCTTTTGGAGGGTGTCCCTGTTTTAACTATTATCATAGGAGCAACGTTAGCTAGTGTGGCATATATTCTTTCTCTTCATCTTCCAGCATTTTTCCTTATTAATTACTTGCTAGATCTTTTTGTAGCAAAAAATGTTAACAAAAGTTTTCAACACGGAAATTGGGCTCAAATATCTCTCAAATCAGTCAATAATTTGAATACACTCAGCATGTTCCAGCGTCAAGTGTTAGTTGGCATCATTTCGCCAGTGATGCTGTTTATTCTCGTTATTTCAACGCTGGTCAATGTTCAAACGTTGACCATATTCAACGTTTTAGGGCTTGGCCTTTTATTTTTGCTTTATCTCATTGCTTCGGCTTTTTTCATCTATCAGTCAAATAATGCCCTTAAAGAATTTGTAAAAGGCTTGAAAAATATATCACTAGCACAAACAAATATTTTTATACCTATATCTTTCATTTCTTTAGATGATATTGCCCAAGCTACCGCTTTTTACAATAATATTGTGCTTAAACTGCAAAAGACTATAGACGTTCAAATTCAAGCGGCAAATACACTTAATGAGCTTGTTCGTGATTTTCGACAACAATTTGCTGATTTAAATGATCTTGCCAATAATATAAGCCAATCATCGTCTACTTTCGCAAGTGCAATGCAAGACAGCATGGATATGGCGGAAACTGTTATCACAGAACTGAACAAACTTCAAAACTCTTTGTCAACTTTTTCCGACAAGATTTCTGTGTTAACAAAATCAATAGAAGAGGTTGCCGAACAAGTTCAAGTACTTTCTTTTAATGCGCGTCTTGAGGCGTATCGTTCGTCAGAAGGATCAACATTCGCTGTGATTGCAGAAAAAGTTTATGACTTTTCTAAATCAGTTGAAAAAAGCAAAGAAGACATCGCTACATTGCTCAATGAATTTAAAAATCAAATTATTGCAGAAACCAACAGTATCATGAATACAGTTACAACAGTTACAGAGAGACTATCACAAGTATCAAGCCAAACCGAAGAAGTTAATGCATCAATTGAAGAGGAAACAGCGACTATCGAAGAACTTTATGCACAAACTGAAAATCTTGTAGAAATTGCCGAGAAACTTAATGAAATCAGTCAACTTTTCGTTAAAAAGTAAATTTTTCTCATTTCTTTTAATTTGCTGCCACTTCTTGGACATATTTTTAATCCATCTTCATAACAATTTTTTTCTTATTTGTTTTCATTATTCACTGAAACAGAACTAAAATGCTGATGTCAAGAAATATTAGCGCTTTTTTAGACAAAATAAAAATTCAAAACCTAAAATATTTTATTTTTGTGGGAAATCGTGGAAAGAATTGTTCCTACAACTCTTTTAAAGATCGAGGAGAATTGTTATAATTAGAGGAGTTAATGGCGGTATATAAAGGAATAAAAAATTAAAAAGAATTTCTTTGTTTTAGAACGCTGATACAGTCAAAATAACGTGATGAGGTATGGTATTGTTTTTTTTCACAAAAAAGCGGTGGCGTAAAGGCACTTTGATTTTTCTATTAGGCTTATTGGTTATCGTTACTCTCAGTACTCTACCCATATATGCTGATGACAATGGAGACAATGAAAATGATGATTTAGATCACGTCATTGTGATTTTAGAGCTTTCTTCTTCATATGTAAATATAAATGAAAGTAATGTCCCGTCCCAAATAACAATACAAGCCAGATTATATAACGAATCGAGTTCGTCTTTTATTCAGTTGGATGAAGTCGAGATTGAATTTCGTACCAATTTTAGTGCATTTGTGGAAAGTAACGGAGATTCGTACAACACGGAAACAGTGAATGGCACAGCAGAAACTCACTTAAAAATCCCATTTGAACCTGGAATTGCCAAGATTAGAGCTGAAATTACAAAAACTGGAGTGAAAGCCGAATCACTGATTACCTTTTATGTTGGTTCATTATCTGCTGATAATAATTCAACTTCGTCAAAACCTCAACCCATTACTGCCCCCAATTTCATTCAAAGCGTTAACTTTAACTTTAGTCTCGCTTTGTTAAATCAACCGCCCATTCTTCTTGCATTAATTGGTGGATTATTACTTTCTTCCTTAGCTGGCCTTGTAATATTCTTGAAAAAACAGACTAAGTTTAATATTTCCGATAAAATTGCTTTATCCTTTGGTACGCGTCTAAAAAAGAAAATAATTGCCTTTATAGTGCCCTTAGCGACTCGTCAAATATGGCGGCGAGTTGATGAAACACAACTATTAGATAATCCTTATCGTCAAAAAATTCTTACAATCCTTGCAGAAAAACGAATTATGCATCTACGTGAACTTAAACGTGAATTAAAGTGTGGAATGTCGGTTCTTTTGTGGCACCTTGAACTGTTAGAAGAGTTTGGATATGTTGCTTCGATAAAACATGGCAAATACTTAGCGTATTACTTGACTCGTTATCCGCCCGATCAAAATTTTGTCAAACTCTATTTCTCTTTATTACATCCAACCTCACGCCGCATCATACTACTTTTAAATCGCTTTCCCGGTTTAACTGTTAGTGAAGTCAAAATTTATTTGCGTGATGTGCATTCTAAAACTTTAAAATATCATATTAAGAAACTTCATGAACAAGGAATTCTTGAAACAACAAAAGATTTAGTTACTGGAAAGATGAGATATACATTAAACACTACCTTCAAAAATCTTCTTCCTAGTCTGAATTTTTCTCCTCACATCACTAGGTGAGTGCGGATTGGAAGGACGAGAGGGAATAAATTGTTCCTAATATTTTTTAAAGTGCAAATCTTTTATTGACATAGAACACTTAAATAAAATTCCCTCCTATCTACGTCTTTTTCAGGAAAATGCATTTTTTTGGTGATCAGAATGTGGAAACACAGCATAAAATACGTTTTATTAATAATAGTGTTAGCTACATTATTTTCGATGGTGATGTATTCCACATATCAAAGCTTGGCTTACCCCAGCGATGATGACGGAGGCAACGGCGGTGAGGGTGCAGGAATCTTTGGTGAAGAAGGCGCTAAAGTATTTGGTTCCTTAGCGTTGGGTCTTTTGGCGTTAAGCTTTGGCTATGTACTTTTAAAGCGTGGATATATTTATAGTCAGCGTTATTTGCCGAAAGACGAGTACAAAGAACTTATCACGTTAATCAAAAGGGTTTATTTCCAATTCAGGAAACCAATGTTTTGGTTACATGTCACTGTTAATATTGTAGCAACCATATTTGCGGTAATTCATGGTTATTCGTTCTTAGGAAACGTAGAAAACATTATTCTTTACTATGCGGGAATTATTGCTGCACTTGCAATGATTATTCTGACGATTTCTGGAATTATTATGTGGCGTCGCTTCTGGCCGATGTGGGACTATAAGGAGCCGAGAAAACTTATTCGCTGGTTGCATCGGCAATGGTTCTTTACTGGTATTTTACTGTTAGCTCTGGCTTTTCATCTCTTATTCGGTGAAATTGGCGGAGATTAATTCTTTAATTCTTATTTTACTTTTTTATTGTGTGTGGTGTAAAAAATGGTTATGTTGTTGATAATTGGAACAGTTATGATAGCCAGCGGCTTTTTCCTTTTATATATGGGAAGGAAGAGAAATGTTCCTAATTTCTGGTTGTGGGCAGTATTTCCAATTTTTCATGGCCTTCATGAATATGCGGAATACTTTGTTGAGGAAAATTTTACGACGTTATTTTCTTTAGAAAGAATAGAGTTACTTCTAGCGTTTACATCCACATTCATATTAGTAGCTGCGGCAATCGAATTTAATGGCTTTGTTTCGGCACCATTAGGTAAAACACACGCATTATTTGGGTTAGCATTCATTACCTTTTTCTTGTTTGTGGTTCCTGATTCTATAATTCAAAGTACGTATGCCATTCGTTGGCAAATTTTCGTTCTAAAAACAGATTTTTTCCGAATTTTCTACGGGTTTATCTTAGTGATAGCTGCCGCCTTGATAATGCTGCTTTCTCTTATTTATCGACAATTACAAGCAAAACACGGAACTATTACGTTAGTGCCGCACATCAAACAAGTCACATATATTTCCGTTATTTTGCTACTAATTTTTTCAATCTTCGAAGGCTTTGAATCGGAAAATGCCGTCTTTCTCAGTCTTCGTGGTATAAGCCTTTTAGTTTTCACTGTTGTTGTACCAAGTTTTGTTATCTTATCAAGTAAACTCGGTTTACAAACACTTTTAGTCATAGACCAAAGTGGAAATCTCATTTATGCCTACGATTTTCCGAAAGAAAAGAATATCTTTGAATTTTCAGATACTGCTGACAATCAAGCCATTTTAATGGCAGGTCTTTTGGCGGCATTGAGCAGTTTTTCTGAAGAAATTCTTAAGATTAAGGAGTCCTTTTCAATTAAAAGCGGCGATTCATATTTCACCTTAGTTAAGGAAAATGGAATGATATTTGCCATTAATTCTTTGCAACATACCTCTCTTTTAGACACTAAGTTGAAGGAGTTTGCTGCCCAAACATACCAATTTATTCGTGAAAAGCAAGACTACTTAGAGGTAAATGCTACTTTTCTCGACAAAAAAATAACGGAATTCTTTTCTTTGCTTTATTAAACATTACATCTTTCCTTTTTTATTTTTCTGGACAAACGGACAGTAAACAAAAATAATGTCCAATGATTCTTCTCATGAGAATGCCTTGCTGTACTGGAAAGAATTGTTCCTAAAATCGTTTAAAAGGCTTTTTTGGTAGATAAGTTGGGGAAAAAATAAACAATCTCATGAGGTGAAGTAATTCATGAAAAAATATCTAGTCTTATTTGTTTTATTAATGTTGATGGGAAGTTTTTTAGTTACCAGTCTTCATACGACCGCCACACCACAAGATGATGACAATAATAATGGCGATGATGATCATAACAGTTCAAATAATAACGATGACGATAATAATCACACGGATAACAATAACCATGACGAGGATAACGGAAGTTCATCCGATGAGAACGAACAATCTAGAGCGGTGCACATAGAGAAGTCCGACCATAAAATACAAATTGAAGCTGAAAAGCGCACCGGCAACAGAAAAGATAAAGTTGAAGCCGAAATTAAAGCCGAAGACGGACACTTAAAGATCGAATTCCGCTATAAAACTAAAGTCAATAGTACAAAGACAGATCTGAAATTAAAAGTAAAGTTCCGCGAAATTATTGAATATGTTGACAATGGAACACCAAACAATGGATATCAGTTGGGCGAAGAGATTTTCCGCTACCATATTGGAAAAGCCGGGTGGAAACCGTTTAATTACACAGTACAAACTATTAATGGCACGAACATGCATGTTATGAGTATTACCACTACTGATGGCGTTTTCACAGCAATCTTTCGTGTTTCTGAAAAATTAATCAGCCTCAATAATACAAAAATTACTCCCAACGAAATCAAAATAGATATACGTATTGTAAATTTCCCATACACTTCGAACGCTTCCAGTTTAGCACTTAAAACTAAAATTGAAAGTAAATTCAAATATAAAGTTGAAAATGAAACACATGATGAACAAGAAGGTCGTGCCGCAAATGAAACCGAGGTACGTATTGGTGGCACTGATGCACTTCAAGGATTTTTCTCATGGGCGGAAATGGCAACCGCTGATGGCAATCAAATTCCAGTCCTTCACAGTAATTTAACCGAGGCTTCTCATGAGGAACACGACCTTGAAGAGGGCGAAACTAGTTACATGACATTCTTTTCCTTCATTGCAACCACACCAAAAGATATCTACTGGGATCCAAAGATCGGTATTGCTGTCTCAACAGCTTTGCAAAACAACATTTTAGCTAATTTGACACCGGGCTTTGAAGCATTATCATTCTTGCTAGTCCTTGCACTAATTATGCCGCTCATTCAATATAGACGGCGAAAACAATATAAATAGTCCATTCTAACAAACTATTATATCATAAAACGTGTTTTTTTTCTTTTTTTTGTATTTGCAATCAATGTTTGGTTTTTCGTCTCAATCCACCTTAATTCTCCCAGCTTAATCAATTAGTTCTTTAATCCATTTATTTTTCTTAATGATTTCAATCCTTTTCTGAAATTCTTCGTTTCTTCTGACTTCAGTGTATAC
>WAPZ01000595.1 GCA_015520535.1 Candidatus Heimdallarchaeota archaeon | reverse complement strand
GTACAATATACTGCTTATATCCAATAAAATCCGCGGAACTCCTTTGATGACAATTGAAAACCAAAATATATGTGTTACGTCAACTTTCGTAAAAAACGTTCCTTTCCGTTCTAACAATCAATAATAGATATAATAACACAAAAATACCACGAATAATGTAAACTTAATAGATAAATATATTAATTAACACAATCATTGTAACACACTTGTTATATGTAGAAACACGAAAATTTAATATCAATAATTCATCAAAGAAATACACAGAGAACGTGTATAACCAAAGAAAATATTAGTTATGCCTAGCCTGCCTTAAGAATAATAAATTCTAAGATAATAAAGAAAGAATTTCCAGTATAACACAACCAATCACCATTCACTCGATGACAAAAAGCACAGTGGCCGGTACATGCTTTCTCACGTGTCACCTTTAATAAGCTACAAAATCCGGCCACAAAGGTGGTAGATGATTTAACCACCCAACCCACAAAATAATTAAAATTTATAAAGATAATGATAAAATGGTTAATATCCAAGAAAAAAGAAAAAAATAGAAATTGTTGGAGGAAAGAGTGTGTCCGAAACTGTCACTATTGCTAAAGTAGTAACTCTAGATGAACAAAAACCAATCCAATTGCCAGCTGATTTTATTCAATCATTAAAAAGTTCTGAAGAAGGATCTGGCCATGCGGTCATGATTTTAGCTCCTAGCACAAAAATTATCCGTATTATACCAACAAAATCATCCGAAGTCATTAAAGTGGCGATTGAAATCGGAGAATTATCCCCCGATTTTCTACAAGAATTGGGCGTAGTCTTCATGAGAAGCAAAATCCGAACATTATATAGCACTGGACTTTGTTTCACTGCCGACCGCTGCCTTTATGAAGGATACATTGATTCAATTGATATGAGCATTTCTCAAGAAGAACTTAAGAACCAATTAATGGAGATCCGCGGCGTAGCAAACGTTGAAATCTCGGTTTTGACGATTTAATCTTCTGCCGTCTTTTTTTTCCTTATTTTGGACTTATTTTGTAAGTCCTGAATGCGTCTTTCTACTGGATACTAGGTATCTGGTTTTGTAAGCATCACTCTTTTTAAAACTGAAAAAAAATGAGCGTTTTTATCGGCTTTTGCTACGATTTTTTGAGTCGTGTTCGTAACTCTCGGCTATGAGTAATAAGGCTGTGAATGCTTTCGGAAAATGAATATAATGCTAAACCGCCAACGACAACAACATATACTTGTCGAACTACATGATCAAGGAATGCAATAAGCAATGCCTTATCATAGGGAATCGCCGTAAGCAAAAAAAGCGTTGTTGCAATTGCCACTTCGAAAGTTCCAAAACCACCGATAGTAAAGGGTAGTGTCATTGAAAAAAAACCAAAAAGAACTGATAGGACAGCGTTCGAAAAACTAACCTTAATATTAAGGGTTTGTGCCACTAAAAACACACTTGTGCTCTCGAATATCCAAGTAGGAAATGCTAACAGAAAGGCAAGAACTAATGCCGCCTTATTTTTTCCCAACGATATGACTTCATTGTGGAACTGATAAATTAAGGCATCAATCTTTTTTGCCAATGCCGAATTAACATTTCCAAGGATAATGTCATTAACCTTAGTAAAAAAACGCGGGTAGTAGGCGAGAATGAGAAGAAATGTCAAAGCAAAAAAAGCTAAGAGAAGGCTAAATATAAGGAAAAACAAACCAACGTTACCGAGTTTTGCATCGACAACAACAAAGCTCAGCAAAAACGCAAAAATGACAATTAATGCGAGAATATCGAGAATTCGATCCAAAATTACCAATGTAGTACCTTTAGAATACCGAACATCGGCTTCTTTTCCGAACAAATAAATTGAAGCGGCGTCGCCAAGACGTGCCGGTGTGATTCCATTGATAAACCATGCTACTAATGCAATGCGAAAAAGTATCCACGAAGAAGTTTTCTGCTGTAATATTACTTTCCACCGAAGGGCACGGAAAAAAAATCCGGCTGTAAAAAAACAAAAAAAAGCAAATATAGGAAAGGGATTTTTTTGAACAAAATAAGCTGCATTAATCAAGTTTTCTATTCCAATAAACCATACCAAAGCCACAAGAATTACTAGAAGAATAAAAAGAGACACGAGCGTATGACTTAAACCGCCTTTTTGTTTTTGTGCAGTACTTTCAGTAGTCAAAAGTGACGGCGAAGAAGAGACGTTTTCTTCATGTTGAAGATTTGAAGGCACATTATTTTTTTCTTTCATATTGTTACACCAAAAATTTCATCATCATGTCTTAATTAATTGATACCGGGATATTTGATTATCTTTCGGAATTTTCGGGCGAAAAACCCTAACGGTTGAGTAAGTTCAAACGTTTTTTTACCATAAATCCGGACTTGACGTTTTTCAAGTGCTTGACGAAAATCATCTATGGTGTCACCTTCCGTTTCTACATAAGCATTACCAATTTCAAACCAAAAATGCGCATCTGAGCCAGCTGTAATCAATTTGTGGTGTCGTATGGCATAACTTTGGGATTTGGCGTTAAAATGCGAAAAAACACACCGCGAATTAAACACTTCAATGGCGTCAACTTTAGTTTTTGGACCTTTCATTCCGTAACTCTTTCGAAAGCTATCGTAAGGATGGGTGGCAACAGAAAGACCACCGAGCTCATGAATTGTTGCAAGGACTTCGTTAGTGTTGGGTCCAAAGATAGTATTTTCGACGAACAATCCTGCGATATGACCATGTGTTGTATCTATTTCAACACCAGGAATAAGAAGAAGATTATATTTTTTGGCTAATTTTTTAGCTGGTCGCAACGCTTTAGTTGTATTATGATCTGTAATTGCAAGACCATTAAGACCACGTTTTTTTGCAACTTTAAAGATAGTGTGGAGATCCATTCCTGAACATTTTGACCAAAGTGTATGAACATGAAGGTCTATTTTAAGCATGTTATCACCAAAATAAAAGGAAAAAGAAATTATGCTATTTGTCATTAAAAAAATCATTGAATGAGACAAAAAGTGGCTCTAATAACTGATCAAACACATTTGTGTAGATGGTAGCGATGAAAAAGAGGAAGATTACTAACCCGCTTATCAGTAATTGTTTGTCCAAAAAAAGCCTTTCCGGGCTTCGTGCCACTTTAGATCCTTGGGACAGTAAATAAAGATATCGAAAGATGGTAAAAGTTACTAATGGGATGGTAATTACTAAATAAGTATGACCAATGGTGGTCTTGCTGAAAAAAGAATAAAAAGAGTACGCCAAAATCAGTGTAGAGGCTGTAATTGTAATTGCTTGCTGTAACAGCTCATTTGTATAATAACGGAAGACTGGCTTGTGTAATGGAGCTTTTTCGCCTAAGAAATCTAAATCAGCTTTTCTTTTGCATAGTGCAAGAAATAAAGCACCAAGAAAACCTAAAATAATAAGCCACGGAGAGATCTCAATGTCTAAAAGGAGAACACCAGCTAAGGCACGCCAAACATAATTTAAAGCAATTAAAGTGACATCTAAAAATACCACGTTTTTCAATTTTAAGGAATATGACTGAGATGTGGTAAACACAACAAGTACCATAAGTAAGAAAAGAAATTTTCCATGTGTAGTCGGGAGTTGGTTTACTGGAATTGCAAGTGTAATGCTTATTCCCAAAATAAATAGAAGGCTCGCAAAAATTAACGCTTCGTTTGAACTAATTACACCGCTAGCTATAGGCCGTGACGCTTTTTCTGGATGCGCACGGTCTTTTTCCGCGTCTTTTAAGTCATTGAGTACATAACTACTCGAAGAAATCAAGCAAAGAACAACAAAACCCACGGTTGCCCACGCCACATATTCAAGTTGCGTGAGCTTGTCGCCAAAAATGACGCCAATATAAACTAACAGATTTTTGTAATATTGTTGCGGTCGCATTAACTTGATGTATGACTTAATTTTTTTTGAAACCATAAGTTTTTCACCCTAGATCTATCCATGCTTTGTGATTCTACACATTGCCATACGTGTTAAGTTTTAAGCAATTGTCGTAATTCGTACAAGAGCATACCGGGATCAACGTCCGAAATCGCGCCGACAATTGTGCCATTATCAAAAGAAAAACCAATTAAATATTCTTCAGCAGTACCCTCTTTAGCAATTACCCCTTTTTCATTCATTAAAAGAATATCATAGCTTTTTCTGTCAATGTTAATGGGAATTGGCAGTTGAGATTGTATGGTTTGTAAAAATTGGCTACCGATAATTCCTTTTGCTAAATTTTTATCACCAATGATTTCGGAAGGCAACCCCATTTCATCAAAAAATATTAAACATTCAAAAGAAAGCGTTTTATACAAATTCTCTAGCACCGCTTTAATTTCTGTGGCATTCAAATCATACACATCCGAATATTATCTGAAAATCTGTAAAAGGATGGAACGACATGGACGAGTAAACGTTAAATCACGATTTTTCTCATTTAACTCTCTTAAAGCCTTCTTTAATAATGTTCATTTTGAATTGGTGATACGGGAAGATGAAGCAAAACTATTCAAATGAGAAAATATTGGCCATAGAGTACGCAATTTTATTGCTGGCTTTTAATTTAAGTCTAGTGATTTTATTATTGGCACTCGGATTCCTGTTTACTAATGATTTATCAAGCAGAATATTTCCGTATATTGTGTTAGGATGGGTAGCTGGCATTTTATGGGGAATTCTTGTAATTAGAAGGAAAATTGAGCTTCTAAAAAGTTTTACAACTGCAAACCCGTTCATAGAAAAGCTGCTTAATATAACACTGGGTGTGAGTATAATTTTCTATTTGGTGGTGGAAGGTATACAGATTTTCTTCTACCTTCCCGGTTTTTCCATATTCTCATTAGCGTTAATTATTGTTGGCTACAGTTGCATAATAGGCGGATTTTCAACACTTATTCTTACGATTTTTTGGTTTCGTTATGGAAAAGAAAAATTTACTCCCGTAACTGTGAATTCCGAAGAAAAAGAAAATTGAAAAGAGCAGAAATTGTAAAAAGCTTAGCGAGCGCTTAAAGCAATTCTTTCTACTTCTTGTTTCTTTCTTAAGGCGACTGAATTGGGATTACCTGATGCAGCCAACATTAATTCTTCGGCTAGGATTTCTGCAATGGTTCGTACATTATTAAAAGCTTTTTTACGAACGGCATCGGTGATATAGCGGAGCGCAAGATCTACGCGGCGTTGGGGAGCGGAGTCAACGGCAGTATGATAGACAATGCCACCATAAGAAATTCGCGTAGTTTCTTCCCGTGGGGCGCAATTAACCACAGCATCAACCAAAACCTGGATCGGATTTTTTCTAGTACGGTTTTCTATAATAACAAAGGCATCATGAACTATTTTTAATGCTTTGAGTTTTTTTCCCGAGTTTTCCCCATGAAACATTAATTTATTGGCCAAGCGCTCCACAATATGTACATGGCTCTTATGAAAACGGACATGTTCATGTCTTCCACCACTAATAGGGATGATACCGCCTCTTAGTTGTATGTAACGCTTTAAAGCAATATCCTTGACTTCAACGTCTTTGCAAGACCATTTGTTAAATATTTTGAAATCCTCAACTTCAGACATAATTTACTCACCTAGAAGTTCTCTATACAATGGAATAAGAATCATTATTACCTAAAAGACTCTTTTTTAATGAATTATAAGAATTATTTGCTTCTCATTATCCATAAATTTTTCTTTAAATATAATTAAAT
>WAPZ01000594.1 GCA_015520535.1 Candidatus Heimdallarchaeota archaeon | reverse complement strand
GTGTTTAACCTTTATGATATTACCTTATGGGAGCAGAAGCGGATACAAGAATATTTAACGGAATTAAATTAAAAAAATAAAAGAAATTAGCCTAAAATAATAAAATAAACTTTAGAAAGAGAACAAAAACAAATAACTGCCCAATGGTAATGGTAATTCCTTCAAATGTATCTAGGTGGTTGTCATCCGTGATGCTAGATTTTATGTGAAAGATCAGTAAGGCGCCAAAACCAATTTGAAGGAGAATAAATGGCACAAATTCCGTGGTTCCGTTTTTTGTCACCTCTTGAACTAACGGTATACCCGGTAGACCACCAATAATTGCTGCAAAGAGAACAATTGACCCCAAAATAAAGAGAAAGTTTTGTATTACACCTGCCATAAGATTTCCTAACCCCAAATCGAAACCACCTTCTCTTCTGGCAGAAACAATTCCGATGGCATGTTCCGGAATTGCAGCTGAAGCACCGACAAGAAATGCAATTATGAATTCGTTGACGCCAAATTCATGAGATATAGTTTCTACAGATCCAGAAATGAATTCACCAGCGAGAATGATTCCAAGAAGCCCAAATATCGATAATATCAATAAATGTCGTGTTGACACGTCATGTGAATCATGTTCCTCCGACGTGTGATTTTTTTGACGATTTTCAGTTGTGCTTACTTCTTCATCGGCCTTTTTTCGGTGGCGTGTCAAAAGTAGATAAAGATAAATCAAATACACCAAAACCATTAGCGCTGCAGCTTCCATCGGTAATGTCGGAACAAATTTTTCTGCTTGATTATTTGCTTGTGAAAAGGCCATCACTTCTAATGAAAATTCTACAATACCAATGAAGGTGATCGCACCAAGGATTGTAATACCAACTCGTAACAGTGGTATTTCAGTTTCAATTATGTCTTTGGGGACTTTAAATTTATTTTCCGGTGTAGCATGAGCTCCCATCCAGATAACAATACCTAATAAAAGTACGTTAAACCCCGATGCCACAACAGCTAATGAAATTGCAAATTCTATCTGGTTATTTATTACAGCAAAAAATCCAATAGCCAATTCCGGAAGATTAGATGCTAGGCTGCTCAAAACGCCAGATTGATATGCTGTTAATTTAGCACGTTTACCAAAAATGTCAAAGGCTTCAACAGCTCGTTCTGAGGCTCGAATGGCTAAGATCAAGCCGTAAGAAACAATTAGTATGGCAAGAATTCCAATCATATCCGAGGGGACGTCAATAAAAGATTCGGTAACGTAAAGAATAACACCAAAAATGACAAAAAGAAAGAATTCCGCATAATCTTTAGTCGTGAACTTTGACATGTTTCTATCTCCAGCTGTTCAATGAAAAATAGACATAACGAACATCAGAAAAAGAGTTAAAAAATATTTAGGATGTATGATACCCTAATTAGAAAAACCAAGCAAAAATCAAAATTATAAAAAATGTAAGTGCTAGCCAAAAATTATGACCTATAAAGCTGAGTTTTCCATTTTTTGGGGTGGGATTTTTCAGAAAAACGATACTTGTGTATAAGATTAAAAGATCGGGTATGATAAGTGCAGGGATTACTAGAAGTGTTTTTGTAATTAAATAGGCCAGACCAGCTGAATACAGAATAAAAAACAAAATCAATGCAAGGTTTACCTGTGCGGTTCTTTTTAAGCCGTATACGACGGGAAACATAGGAATGTTTGCTTTGGCGTAGTCATTAATGTTTTTACTTGCCATTGACCACGTGTGTGAGGGTGTCCAAAACGCCACTAATAATCCTAGTAGCCATCCTTCAAATGGGATATAACCCAAAATAGCGGTATATCCAACCCAAGTTGGAATACTCCCAATCGGTGCTGAAATCACTGTACTCCAGACGATTTTTCTCTTTAAAAGGAGACTGTAGGCAGTTAAATATGCAATTACAGCAAGGAAAAGCATTAGAGCTGTTAAAAAGTTAAACACAAAGTATGCAATTAATAAGGAGATTAAAATAAGTGTAAAACCAAACACTAAAATTTTTTCAGCAGGTTTAATTCCATTTTCACTTACTGACGGGCGCGTTGCAGTTCTTGTCATTAAGATGTCAATATCACGATCTAGGTAATTATTTACTGCCATTGCACCTCCAGCTGCGGCATATCCCATAAAAATTGCAATTAGAAGTTTAATAAAATAGTTAACATCCATTGGAGATTTTTCAATTACTGCAGGAAGCATATATCCTACAATTCCTGTTATAGTTAATAATACAATAATTCGTGGCTTTGTTAGTGTAAAATATAGTTTAAGTTTTTCTAACATCCCGCCTCGAATTGGTATCTTCTTTAAAGGGGGGGATGGTGTAAGGGTATTTGTATCCATTTAAGTCACCGATTAAATATACTTTTGTGCTAAAAGGCATCTTTTTTCCATAAAATTCTTAATCTTTTCATTATATCTAAATAACAGCGGCAAAAATGGTGTTAAAAATTTTACGT
>WAPZ01000593.1 GCA_015520535.1 Candidatus Heimdallarchaeota archaeon | reverse complement strand
GTCATTATTTTGGGACAAGGATTGGATTTTCGTTTAGATTATGGGCGAAGTATTAACCGAAAGGCGAAATTAGTCATGATACATCGTGATAAAAAAGAAATTGGCAAAAATCGCCGCCCAACAATTGGAAGCGCAACCGATCCCACTTTGTTTTTGATAAAATTAGCAAAAACCATGAAAATGGAACATGACGGATCTAATTGGGAGGATTGGTTTAAACGGTTGAAAGAGAGGGAAACAAAACGTGAAAAGGAAATTGAAGGGTTTGCAAAACAAAAAACGGAATATATCAATCCCCTTTACCTGTGCCAGCAAATTGATTCGGCAATTGGGGATAATAGTGTGATTGTAGCGGATGGCGGTGATTTCGTTGCAACGGCTTCTTACATAGTTCGCCCTCGTGCTCCATTAAGTTGGTTAGATCCGGGAGTTTTTGGTACGTTAGGATCCGGAGCTGGTTTTGCGCTTGGTACTTCAGTCGTGCGACCACAATCAGAAATTTGGGTTCTTTACGGCGATGGAGCTTTTGGCTATTCAATCGCAGAATTTGATACATTCGTACGCTTCAAAATTCCTGTTATTGGTGTTATTGGTAATGATGCCTCATGGCAACAAATTGCTCGTGGTCAAATTGAGATGTTTCAAGATGATGTAGGTACGAAATTGCGTTATGCGAATTATGAGCAAGTGATTGAAGGTTTTGGGGCAAAAGGTTTTCTTTTAGAGGATTCAGCGGATACATATGACATACTTCTTGAAGCCAAAAAAATCGCACTCAGTGGAGTTCCCGTTCTTATCAATGCGTTAATAGGAAAAACTGACTTCAGAAAGGGTTCACTTTCAATGTGACTCTTTTACCTTCTCATAGAAGTTGGAATCATTAAGAAATTAAAAATTTAAAAAAGAAAAAGAGTGGGGTGTTATTTCCTCGTTTAAGGAGTTAATTGAACATATTTTTCAAGTTCGTCGGCGACATCTTTAAGTCCCAGTTTTTCAAAAGTAGAACGAGTGGGGATACCACGTTCATCCCATCCACGAAGTGCATAGTACTGGGATAACAGTTGGTCATATTTCTCTTTGTCTAAATGAGAGCCTTTTAGTGGACCGCTTGGGAGTGGTTCTTCGAACCATCGTGCGGGTGGATAATCCATGGTACGTGACCATTTATCCTTAAGTTCACGGACCCAAAATGCACGGATTAAGGCGTAGATACGATCAGCTACTACCCAAATATCGTCCAGTGTCCAGTCCATTCCAGTTGCGGCTTTTAGAAGTCGTGGATACCAATCTAATTCTAATCCAACTTCGATCCATGGGAGACGACATGTCGTGAGGCTTTCAAACATTCCGCCACGTATTCTTTGGAATTCAATCACTTTTTCGGCTTTTTCTTTTCCATATGATTCGCGATTTGTTTGGACTTCCCATGCTATGACCCATGCATCCTTGTGGTGTGCGCCAATTGGACTGGTGCTGAATGCCAGTGCCATACCTGGACATAGATGACAGTTATATGCTGATATGTCCAAACCTTTTATTTGCATTGCCCATTTAAGTGTTTCTTCTCCTAGTTTCTTCGCCACATTTACAGTTCCTTCGGCTAATAAGTTTCCAAGTTCGCCTTCGCGGTAAACGATCTTTTTTATGAGTTCTTTTGCTTTTTCGACATCTCCCCACTTCCAAGCATCAAGATATCCTTTTTCACTCGATTCCGCTGCAAAAGCTAATACACTTCCTAAAGAGATTGTATCGACGCCATAATCGTCAGCCATTCGGATTAATGTTCCTACCTGAGTGAGATTTTTCATTCCAATGTTCGGGCCGAGCATTCCCACGTTTTCATAATCAAGCTCTGATAGATCGTCATTCTCGTCTTTGATTGAGTGACCACATCGCATATTACATAAGGGGCAGCCTAGTGTTTTTACTTTGAGTGTTTCCATTTTATTTGCATCTAGTTCTTTAGAGTATTCAAAAACGCCTTCACGGAAGTTATATGTAGGTAAGGTACTGGTCTCATTACACCATTCAAAGACCATCATAGTTCCTTGTCGCATCCAAATGGGATAAAGTTCTCGCTTTGGAATCGAATTATAGGCTTCTTTTCCAATTTCTTTTAAGCTCGCCCCATCAGCAAGTGGCATTTCATTAGTGCCTTTGGTAACAATGGCTTTAAGCTTTTTTGATCCCATTACAGCGCCAATTCCTGGACGACCTCCCGATCTCCCCTCCATTGCTCTGATAACAGCGAATTTAACTAAGTTTTCACCACCGGGCCCAATACTAAGCATTCCGACGTTTCGGCCGTATTCTTTCTTTAATTCGGCTTCCAAATCATCAACGGGAAGACCCCATAGCTTTTCCGCCGATAAAATTTCTACTTTGTCATTTTCAATATAAACATACACCGGATCCTTGGCTGCACCTTCAACAACAATGGCATCATATCCTGCGCGTTTTAAGTGTTCAGCTAACTTTGTTCCGACATTTCCATCTCCATATCCACCCGTTAATGGGCTTTTTGCAGCTACGACTACTTTTCCACTGCTAGGTAGTGGTAAACCGGAGAGCGGTCCTGTCGCAATAACCAGTTTATTGGCCGGTGAAAGAGGATCTGTTCCCGGTGGGACTTCATTCCAAATAATTCGTGCAGCAAAGCCTCTGCCGCCTATATACATTCTTGCAAATTCTTCATCAAAAGTTGTCACTTTTGTGGTGTTATTATCTAAATTGATTCTCAAAATTTTACCATTCCAGCCATACATCATTATAGCCCCATTTATAGTTTTTTGAGGGAGTTGAAAACCCATTATATTCGTGACAAATAATTAATGCTGGCATTTTTAGATTTTTTGGCGATTATTTTCAAGAAGAATGGTTTGTGATTTTGTCAGCGAACTATGGTAGATTTTGATGGTGAGTCAGTTATGAAAAAAATGCCAATTTATGTTCGTGTTGCACTGAAAAAAGATGAAAGAAGAATTATTTAAGCAAGAGAAATGTTGTGAAAAATAGATAGTTGATTGGTGAATTTTAATGTGGAGTATATTAGAAGCTTTGAGGAATGATCCAAAGCGTCTTAAAGATAATTTAGCTCGCCGCGGCTTAGATACGTCTTTAGTTGATGAAGCAACTGCCTTAGATGCAGATTGGCGTAAAAAACTTCAAGAAGTTAATGCGTTGAAACATAAACGAAATCAGTTGACAAAAAAAATTGGCAAAGCTGCTGCAGATGAAAAAAAACAACTAATTGAACAAGCAAAGCAACTGGGAAAAGAAATCGAACGCTTAGAGCAAGAAAGCAAAGAACTATTAGCTAAGCGTGATAAAATCTTGTTAGACCTCCCCAATATCATCCATGAAACAGTACCTATTGGAAAAGATGATACGGAAAATGTACCTCTCCGTTTTTATGGAAAAATGCGCATTAACCAGGCCAACGAAAAAGAATTTGTCGAAAACGTTGCAAAGCCGCATCATGTTGAATACGAAGTGTCAAATTATCCTTTAAAAAGTCACATCGATTTAATAGAGCCACAAGGCTTTGCTGATACAGAACGTGCTGCTAAAGTTGCAGGATCACGATTTTTTTATCTGTTTAACGATCTTCTCTGGTTGGAATATGCCTTAATTGGATATTCTATCAATTTTTTGCAGAAAGAAGGCTTTACACTTACAGAACCCCCATTTATGATGAATCGTGCTGCGTATGAAGGTGTGACTGCAGTTCAAGATTTCATTGATGCACTTTACAAAATCGAGCAAGAAGATTTATTTCTTATTGCTACTTCGGAACATCCAATAGCAGCAATGTTTAAAGATGAAACTTTGGAAATAAGTCAGTTACCTATTAAAATTGCGGGTTTTAGCCCGTGTTTTAGAAAAGAAGCCGGTGCACATGGACGTGATACAAAAGGTATCTTTCGTGTTCACCAATTTTATAAAATCGAGCAATTTATCTTCTGCTTGCCAGAAGAATCATGGAAATGGCATGAATATTTAATCCAAAATGCCGAAAAATTGTGGCAAGGGTTAGAAATACCTTATCGGGTAGTAAATATATGTACTGGAGATTTAGGCGTAGTGGCAGCTAAAAAATACGATATTGAGGCTTGGATGCCCGGGCAAGGGAAGTTTCGTGAAGTTGTCTCTTGCAGCAATTGTACTGATTGGCAATCTTATCGCCTTAATATTCGTTATGCCGAAAAGAAAGGCCATCCTTCGAAAGGTTTTGTCCATACGTTAAATTCAACCGCCATTGCTACAACTCGTGCTTTAATTGCCATATTCGAGAATTATCAACAAGAAGACGGCAGTATCATCATCCCTGAGGTCTTACGTCCGTTTTTAGAGCCCTTTGACTCAGCACCAAAAGAGGTTATCATACCGCGAAAGCCTTTCTGAAAAGCTTCCATTTATAAAGCTTGATTTGAAGAATAAAATGTATTTAGAGAAAAGACACAAATGGTGTAAAGAATGACAAATGACGGTCTCGCTAAAGTAGCGGAATTTTTAGATAAAATGGGTATCCCATATACAAAAGATAAGTTAGGTGGTGAAGATAAGCCACCAGTTCTGTTGACTGCCTATCGTACGCGTGGAAAAGAGTTTCTAGTCGTTGTCATGGCAGATGAAAAGTGGATTCGTATCAAAGCTCGGGTGCTCAATCTTTCTGAGGCGGAAGATCTTAAGAAGGATTCTGAATTAATTATGAAAATCTATCATCTAGCCTTAGTTGGAAATTTTTATTTGGATGAAGTGACATTTTCAGCTGATAAGGATGGAAACTTATACGTTGAAGCTGATATGCTATCTACGGTTTCCTTTGACACTTTTAAAGAAGAGTTTAATTCTTTGGCTGTTGGAATTGATTACTTTTTGGATGCCATTCTTCCGCAGGAATAAAGAAAAATGCTCTGATGTGGCAAAAAAAGTATTGACACTCATTATTTTATCGTTTCCACTTTTTTATTTTTTCTTCCACAATGTGTTGTATTTCTTTTTGACTTTCTTCAATTGTTTTGTTTTCAGTACTTATTATTGGTAGTCCATGTTTTTTTGCATAATCAAGATATTTTTGCCTTAATGGTTTCAAAAAGTTTATTTTCTCGAATTTTTCTAGTTTTATACTGTCATTATTACTCATTTTGACTTTTCTCTTGAGTGCAGTTTCTGCGGTGCAATCTAGAATTATTGTTAGGTCGGGGAAGGGAATATGATAATTGATGATTTCAATCCACCTTTGTGGGAGGCTTTGTTGTGATTGGTAGAGAATGGAAGATATTTTGCAGCGATCAGAGACAACAATATAGTTTTCCATTAAATGTGGGAGTGTTATTGAATAGAATTGTTCTGTACGGTCCGCAGCGAAAAGAAGTGCATCAATCTCGGCATGATGTCCTGTTCTTTTTAAGAATACTCTAATTAGTTGACCAATTTCCCGATTACTTGGTTCTTGGATTAAAAGAACTTTGCTTTCATTCAATGTATTCTTTAGCCATTCAGTAACTAATTTTGCATGGGTAGTTGTTCCACTGCCATCGATTCCTTCGATAGAGATATAAAATCCCGGATAAGAGAGGGAAGGAAATTCAAAATCGTTCTTACTCACTTTATTCACCAAAATAGTGAGGTTTCTCGTGGCCGTGCTAGTACTTTTGCACTAGAATTATCACTTTTGGTATATACGGCATTTCTTATTACTATGATGGGATATCCTTCATCAGCTTGCCCCATTATTAAACCCGCTGCAGCTGCCAGTTCGTCAGCCCTTGCTATTACGGTGACTTCCATAGTTCTTCCGTAAAGGTCTTTTTTTCTACCACGTAAGTCTTCTAATGGTTGCAAACCGGACACACCAATTGCTACGTTAGTTACTCCGATGCGGAAGGGTCGACCAAAAGAGTCAGATATAATCACGGCAACATCTACACCAAGTTTTTCTTTGATGGTTTGTCGGATTTTTCGGGCTGACTGATCAGCATTTTTCGGTAGTGTAGTTACAAAGCCCTTTTCTACATTTGATTGATCAACACCTGCATTTGCACATACCCATCCTTCTTTTGTTTCGCAAATTAAAAGCGAAGGTCGCATTCTGACAATCGTTTGTGCTTCTCTAAGTACAACTTCAACGACACGTGGATCTTTGTTTGCATTTTTTGCAATTTTTTTGGCAAAGTTACTTGGTTCAACCGTATTGAGGTCAATAATGGCGTTTTCAGCCTTTGAGATAATTGACTGTGCGATTATTAGCACATCGCCATTTTGTAAAGATTGTTTGTTTTTCTTACACACAGATACGATTATTTCTCCGATATTATCCCCGGGTTTAATTAATGGTATTCCTTCTAGCGGAAATATTTCTATTTTTTCCATGTACTTCATCCTTCTAAAAGGTTGGCATTTAATAAAGAGAGAAAGAAAATAAGTTGTTGTTTTCAGTCAATTAGGAGTGTTAAAATGGCTTTTTGAACATGCATTCTGTTTTCGGCTTGATCAAATATGATGGAGTATGGGCTTTCCACGACGTCGTTGGAAATTTCATGTTCCGTTCTTGGGAGGCAGTGCATAACTTTTACATCCTCGTTCGCTTTTTGTACTAGATTCATGTTAACTTGATAACCTTGAAAGGCTTGTAATCGTTCCTTGGCTTCGGCTTCCATTCCCATGGAAACCCATACGTCTGTATATATGATATCAGCTTCCTTAACGGCTTCTTCTGGGTTATTGGTGATTTCTATAGTTGCTCCCGATTTTTCAGCATCAACCTTTGCCCATTCCATTATTTTTTCTGATGGGCGGTATTTGGGGTTCTCGGGACAAGCCATTGCAATGTTCATACCGACTTTCACGGCTCCGAGAAGTGTTGTATGTCCCATATTAGAGCCACCATCACCGACATACGCAATCTTAAGTCCTTTTAATTTTCCTTTATGCTCTTTTATAGTAAAAAGATCGGCTAGTCCTTGGCAAGGATGTGTAAGATCACTGAGTGCATTGATAACTGGTATTGACGCATATCGGCTCATTTCAACGAGTTTTTCATGTTCATATACACGTGCAACAATGGCATCAACGTATCGGGATAAGACGCGAGCGAGATCCGGAATTCCCTCTTTTAAGTGCGTATCGGAATATTTCCACCCGGGAATTGCTTTAATATAGAGAGCATGTCCGCCTAATTGTGCTACTCCGGCTTCAAACGAAACGCGTGTTCTTAAACTGGGTTTTTCATAAAAAGTAGCTACAGTACGCCCCCGAAGTTCTTCATGTGGTTCTCGCTTTTTATGTTTCTCCTTGAGTTCAGTTGCCTTATCAAAAATCAAATTCACGTCATTTAGCGTGAGTTCATGTATGGTTAACAGATCTTTTTGACTGAGTTTACCCATAGATTTTCACCATTTTCTTTTCTGGTCAATTGCCAGTGAAAAATGAAGATTTAAAAATGCCAAATATCATTTTTCAAATAGAGGTGTGTGGTGAAAAAAAATGATGGAACTACCTATTTGCTATTACGATGCACGACATAAAAAATTATGCCCCCGTTGCATACGAAAGCTTCGAAACGGAGAAATTACAGAAATTGATCGTGATGTGTCCTTTGTCTTAGCGGAACTAGAAAAAACACATCCCATTCTTTCACAAAATACGAAGATAGAAAAAATTTGGAAAGTTGAAAATGTGTATGTGCTCAGTGTTTCAAAAAAGACTAAAAAGATCTTTGACCAGCATCCCGAAATAAAAAAAGATCTAGAGGAAAAACTGGGTGGAAAAGTCGTTATTTTCCCTAATTTTCAGCAGTTAAAAGATCGTCCGGAACAAGCCCTACGGGCGATCTTCAGTGGTTTTCCAATCATGGGAATCGATCAAGACTACATTTACGGATATCATCGTTATACTATTAGACTCAAAAATGCACCAACCACTTCAGCAACCACTCAAGATGTTACTACGACTTTAGAAGAACTAAAGCAACTCGCACAAAAATTACTCAATTTAGAAGTCACAGTTAATATCGTATCATAAATGCTTATTTCTTTCTTTTCTTTTGTAAAAGCGCCATTTAAATCAATATTCACCGAATGTTAGCCCATATATTCCGTCTTTTGCCCGATATATGTCACCCTCCGCATAAAGCGTTTTTAACCAGGTTTTCATTTGTTTTTCCGTAAACCCTTGCATTTTGCCCATTTTTAGAACTTCTTCTTCAGAAAACTCAAAATTTTTGTTTTTCGCAAAATCTAAAAGAAATTGCTTGAAAATATCAAGATTTTTTTGTAACTGCTTGTCTTTTTCTAGTTGTTTCATGAGCTGCTGATATTTTGGATGAGTTACTACCGCATCTTGCTTGGTAAATCCTTGTTTCAACTGAGCGAGCTGTTTCCGGTCAAGACAGTCAATATGATACCAACGATACGATTGGGTGACTTCTCCCGAAGGTAGCCTAAAAGAATACGGAAAACCGACACGTAGATCATTCTTTTCGATGATTTTTTTACATTTACGACATTTAGCGCGACTTGACGGTGATAATTGTAAAAACGGTAAAACTTGTTCTTCACTCATTCTAAATCATCCAATTATTAATTCACGGCAATACTTTTTATATTTGCGCTTTAAATGACTATACACAGTAGAAATTACACAGTTATCTATATTTCTGCGAAAAGTCATAAACTATTTTGGGTGTGATAAAATGGGACGTCGACGTTATCGAACAAAAAATGAAGATACAGTGGCTAAGATAGGAGAAGTTTTAGTCGCCTTAGGTGGCGTATTTATGCTTGTTCTGGCGCTTCAAGGAATTTTAAATCGTTCTAGTTCCAGATATGGCGTTCAACTCTTTACAAATATAGATCCACTCTTATATGGTATAATTTCGCTTGTTTGTGGAGCCTTGCTAATTTTCAGTGTATATGCGAATGAAAAGGGTACTATAGATAATGATGTTATTTTCGTCATATTAACGCTGGTATTGGAGGTTATTGGTGGAACAACCGGTGCACTAATAGCTTTTGCGGGAACAATCATTTATATGTTGGTTTTCATTATCGATTAAATACAAAGGATATATATTTAAAACGCCGCTACAACATAGATACATGGCTAATATTTGGTTAAAGAAATATGGAGGAGTATTAAATGTCCGATTTTTGGAAAACAATTGTAGTTAAGGTAGAGCCGAGGGATAGAGAGTTTCGAATCGGCATTCAGCCAGAAACAAAGGTGGAAGATGTTTTAGAAGCCGTTGTTGAAACGTGTGAGGAAGAAGGCATCAGTTTACGCCAATGGGGTCAAAGTAAGATTGGGAATCCCAATATTAATTTAGTTGTGATGAGAAAGTCTCTTCAGAACACAATCCTCCCACCTCAGATTACATTTGGTGAATTACTTCCAGAATTAGAGGATGATGAGTTGTTTCAAGTCGACGCACAAGGACAAGTAGGATAAATACCAGTAACGTCTATATTTTTACCTTATTTTTTGAATAAAAAGCAGAACGCTTCTTTGTGAACATAAATGAAGAATAGTGGATTTCCGCCAGCAACTTTCAATTTACGCATAGAAACACAGATAGATCACTTTTTTAAGGATTTAAAAGCACTTTTCCTTAAAAAGAAATGGAAATGGGAAGCCGTTGACTTTAATCGTGACATTCCTCGGTGGCGGCATCCCGATTGTACTATAGAAGTAAGAGAACGCTATGCCAATCACAAGTACAAGCGAATTGATGTTACTTTTCGGCGTCTTCCCGGCTTTATTCGACCTGAATTTAAATTATCTGCCGTGCGATTCGAACATCATTATCAAATCGTGATTCCCCAAGAATATCCGCGACATTTAGGTCGAGTGCGCTTGCTTTCGTTGAGCGGACTCTATCACCCACGATTTCATCAAGGGACAGGAACGGGCGAAATATGCATGGCAGTTAACGGGGAAATTGATCGCATTTTATGGGATCTTCTCTTTACCACTTTAATGCGCGTAGATCGCATACGTCCACCAAAAATATATAAAACCGATAGCGGACTTAACCCTAGTGCAATGCGATGGTATGAAAGAAATATGAACAAAATTCAGACATTTTTGAGCCAGTTGTGGGAAGAACAGCATCCAAAAACTCTCACGACAAATGATGATTCGCAAAAGATAAATAAGCCAAAGCAAAGACGTAAACTGAAAATATTATCGTAATATTAAAAAAACGGCAAACAAGCCGATTCATGATCGTTTTTCCAGAGGTCAAAAAACATTGGATGATGAAGATAAACAACCTCCACCTAAAAATAAAACACGTTCAAAAAAATTAGTCATCTTGAGTGTTAAAAAAGAAACTTTACCAGAAAAAAAACCACCAAACCTCGATACCGCCTTTTTTTGCATTCCACTTTCATTAGAATTACAGAAAGGATTCTCTCTCTCGAAATCAAAGTCTTAGGTGTTTTTAAGAAAGAAAAGTATGGTACTATTGGAGTATAAATAAATGACCGCAAAGGCGAATATTGCCCCAAATTATGTTCAACCGTTATCTGATGTTATAAAAGATGATTGGTGTCATGTTACCTTTTTTAGAAAGAAAAGAAATTCTACACAATGGCAACGTATTCTTGAATGCCCACCGAAAATTTCTGTTAGTGATTCACTTAAAATTGAGCTTCTTTTCCTCGAATCACCATTAAGTATCACTCATATCCGAAACGTGTATACAAAATTATTTCTGTCTTCGTCGGCAATAAAAGATAATGAAAGCGCTAAATATATGAAAAGCGTTGAAACCGGAATTAATCAAGAATTTTATCGTGAACCACTCATTGTTGTCCTAAGAAACCCTTTCGGTACTATTATTACTGGATATACCTTACGTGAATTTAAAATTAATGCCCGCTATAACTTTGAACTCAAAGATTTTACACATAATCAAGAAGGCACTTATTATTTGGAAATTCGCTGGAAAAATCATCCTTTGTTAATTAAAAAAATCATTGTTGAGGCACCAAAACCATTAAAGTCATTTCGACTAGAACTAGAATATGGGCTTAATATTTTTAATCCAAATACCGAAGCCTTCCATAATATTATTGTCGATATAGCAATTCCACCACAAATTCCATCATATCAACATGTCAAGAGCATCAAGTGGTTTAACTCAAAAACAAATGGACATATTGACTATAAAACCGTAAAAAAGGAACATCTAACCTTTGATGAGTATGGAAACACGTATCTGAGAATCAAAATTAAAGAAATCGCTCCATATAGCGGTGTTCAAATCGGATATAAGGCAACTGCAACCACATCTGCGGAAGTATATGATTTTTCTGAACTTATCCCCGTTCCACCAAGTTTATTTGAAGAGTCGACACCACCACAGGTACTTCGTGAGTATCAACAATGGCTTCAACACGAGCCGGGTATTGAAATTGATGACCCCGAAGTCCGCCTTCAATTAAAAGAAATTTTTGATCGGAGTTATTCATACAAAGATTGGTGGACCTTTTTATTCGAAAGCATTCAATTTATTTGGTCAAAACTGGACTACCAAATTCAAGAAGAGGAAAAAGGAGCTAAATTTGCCCTCAAAACTGGACAAGGTGACTGTACCGAATTTGCTAGTACCTTTGTTGCCTTATGTCGAATTCGTGGCATTCCAGCACGCTTACGTGCAGGCTTGATGTTAAGTAGTCAAAAATCGTGGAACCGCCATACATGGGCTGAAGTATATCATGCCGGCCTAAATAAATGGTTCCAAGTCGATCCAACTTTGCGAACCATAGGGCATGAACCCAATAAAGTCATTTTACTAACAAACACGAACTGGATACAAAAAGATGGCGAACGTGAAATTCAAATTAGGTTTTCCAGCCCTAAAGAAGCGGAAAAATATCGACGTTCACGAGAATTTCATATTTCTTATAATTTCATCGGAAAAGTTTCCTAATATGCCGATTTATCTTTTATTAACTTAAAAAATG
>WAPZ01000592.1 GCA_015520535.1 Candidatus Heimdallarchaeota archaeon | reverse complement strand
GAATAAAAGGAGTAAAAATGATAAATAAGAACATGATAAGAAAAAGTGGTGGATTAAATGCTAAGGAACTGGAATACAAACGTAAATTGCTAATAAAAAACAGTCCAATTATTCCGAAAACAACTAAAGCGATGTCAATATATTTTCGTTTCCAAAAAGGATAATCAATTTCAACAGTATCATGTGCTGTGGGTTTAAGTTTGAGTAATCTCCGTATAATTGGTATGTTTAACAGAAAGCCAACAAGAAAACCAAAAAGAAACATGTTTAAATAAAAGTTTTGATCAGGAAATACCATTGAAGTTCGAGGTTTACCAAAAAGAAGGATACCATCCGTCCGTAATGATAATAGCGCGAAAGGAATACTCACAAAAGAAGCCACTACTATAGCCACAAATCCTAAGACTAGTGATTCAAACAGTTGGAAGGCAAACACTTGATACCACGTACTACCACGCGATTTCAGCGTGGCAATTTGTTGCTGTTTTTTTCGATAGAATAAATTGAACGTATAATTCGTCACAAAGAGGCATAGAATGAAAATCGGAAGACCAACAATAAAGAAAATCACTGTAGCACCGAAGACATACGTATTAATTGCGGAAGAAAGACCTGTAAACTCTTCTCCTCCTATATAAACATCGATAGGGATTCCTTGATGGTATTGATCATAAATGTTCATTTTTTGAATCATTTCACCATACCGTTGAGAAAACTTTTTTGGATTCATCTTCCGCAATTGATTGAGATCCCACTCCCATTGTAGTCCTAATTCGACGGAATATCTAAAGCGCAGCCCATAATTTATGAAGGCTTTCAATAAAGGAAATATATTAGGAAGGTACTGAACTAACAAAAACTCTTCATACAAGCCACCAAGAGAAAAGAGATATTTTTGTGTGAATTCAAGAAGACGACGACTATTTGAGAAGATATATGCACCCGATAAGGTAAGGTTGTAAAGACCTTGAGTTTCATTAGTGTTTTCCTCATAGGGAAGTGTTGTGTTAACTTCAATTGTTAGTGGCATTGAGAATGAAGAAAACTCCTTAAAAAAGGGATGAGTGGGTCGGGGATTTTCGAATATGTTTTTACTAATAATAGCAACCATTTCATTGACAATGCTTTTATCCGGTAGAGTACTATTTGGAAGAACTTCAGTTTCATTTTCAAGTGCACTTATAAGAGTTGGCATATTATTTTCTGGAATGGAAACAATGGTCAACGCTACGCTTGCCAAATTATCACTTTTATAGCTTTTTGTCTCATTGTTAGTCATATAAACATTAAAAATTTCCGTGCTTAGGTATAATGAAACCAATGCTTGGTAGGAATACGATTTAATTGGAAGTTGCGAACTCAGCAACGTTCTATTGATTATAGTTGTAATATATTCTTGAAATTGCTGATAATCCTCCAAAAAGGTGGGAATCTTATTTCTATTGTTGATAGTTTCATACGGTTCATTAAACCTCTCCGCTAAATGGATAGTTCTATGTTTGAATTCCGGTGCATTATATCCATAGGTAGTAATAAAAGTGGTGAAAGAGGTGAATGTAATTGCAGATTGAATAATAATCGCTAATAAAAGTGTAAGTCCCCATATAATGGCTAAAATTCGTTTTTTATTTGCCACTACCCAATAATAGCCAAGTAGCAATGTGTTACCAAATTTCATTGTCAATTTCCACTTTTACCACATGCATTCGTTTCCATCTTTAATTATTCATTTTTAAGAAGATTGGCTACATTTTTTCTGCTGTTTATCCCGGTAGCGACAAACACTGAAATTAAGACTGTCAAGAATATGACAACGCTATAGGCAATAACATCCATAACTGGATAGTAGGTAAAATCAGCGGGGGGAAAAACGCTAAAGCCAGATAGATATGACCATAATACAACGTAAATGAGTGCAGAACCTAAAAAAACTGCGATGGGAAAAGAAAGGAGATGAAGAGTGATAATGACCGCACTACCTTGCACAAATATTTGTTTTCGTTTCAGTCCTAACACACGTTCAACCGCAAATTCCTTCCAATGTTCGTTAAAATAAAGAATTCCAAAAATGAGGAGGATTATAAGGCCTATAAGGATTGTGGTGAGAATAAAGGAATTAAGAATGATGTAAAATGTTAAAGCCCCAGCGTAACTCACAAGCTCATATACATCTATAAAATTAGTAACGTTTGTAAGATCAAGTGGCGGCGGTGCTTTTCTTGAGCGTAGGGCATTTGCTGAAACAGTGGCTGGATTCCATCCATAAATATAATTATCCGCTAGTTTAATGATAATTTTTTTATACATATCTTCTGGTGAAAGATCTGCTGGAACTTTTATATAAAGGATGCCTTGTTCACCGGTTTCATATTCAAATGAGAAGGCTGCCTCGTTACGAGCTTCATTTAAAAGTTCGTTTGCGGTTTCCAACTGTGGTTTAACATATTTTTGATACGTTTCTTCTGAAATCACAAATACATGTGAATAATAAGGCCGTTCAAAGAAGAGGTTTTCTGTCATATCACTTGGTGGCTCACGATCAAACAAATTGTATACGTACGAATCTACAAGGCTGCTGATAAAGTTAAATGTCCCTGTTATTTTGAGCGTCAGATTTATGCTTGTCAATAATTTCACAGAGCGACTTAAATCATCGTATATATACATTGGGGCATTTTTAGTGATAGTTTCGCCGACTTGATAGAAATTTTTCTTCAATGATTTTGAAAGGAACAAAGTAGCGTTTTCTTCGAGTAGCAGTTTTTGAAGACGTTCCTTTGTTCTTGGAAAATTAGAAACGGGATGAATGAAAGCGGCATCAAGGAACGTAGAAGTGTTCACCACCATGAATCGAGTATCTGACAATGAAATGATTCTGACAAACGTTGTTTTCAACGTCGGATTAATTTCTTTCACGATTTTTATAAGTTGTTGAATTTCGCCTTGAGGCAAAGTGAGATTGTTGGTATAATAGCGCGGGTTTTTGGAAATACTAATGTCAGAACCTACGAAATAGTGTGTACTTAAATCTGCGTTATAAAAGGAAAGAATTGGGAATAAAATAAGGACAAGGCCTAAAGTCATCGTCACTGTCAACACTAAAAT
>WAPZ01000591.1 GCA_015520535.1 Candidatus Heimdallarchaeota archaeon | reverse complement strand
TTTTTGTACCATTTCAAAGATTTTTTTGGCTACTTGCTCTGGTGGGACTTGGTTTTGCCGTTCAAAAAATTTTACAATGTTTTGTGCCTTAGCACATTGATGTTTTTCTTTTTTGTTAGTAATTTTCTTTTTTTTCTGGCATTCGTCGTAAACACGGAAAATTTTTTTCAATGTTGGTGACAAATAGCCTTTTCTAACAATATTTGTTTTTGTTGCGCCCACATGAATAATTCCTAAATGGAACCCTTGATACTCTAATTCATAGCGCCACGTTTCTATCACTTTATCCATTCCAAGCTTTGCTGCCGCATAAAAACCTAAAAATGGCGGTGTAATTTTTGTCGCTAAAGAAGAGACTGTAATAATGGAAGCCTTTGGCAAAGCTGCGCGTAAAAGTGGCAAAAAGAGGATGGTCATGTTGATCGGTCCTTTTAACATAATGTCAATGATTTCATGGGCTTGTGTTAAGTCGGTCTCTTCGATTAAAGTAAGCATGGATTTTCCGGCATTGTTTACTAAAACGTTAATTTTTTTAATCTGATACGTACTTTTTAATGTGTTTAAGGCTTTTTCTATTGATTCTACACGTGTAACATCCATTATAATCGGGTAACCTCTTATACTGTACTTTTTTTCCAGTTTAGTGGCAAGTACGTTAAGTTCTTCTTCCCGCGCTGGTACATCGCTCACAATTACATCATATTGATTTTTCGCAAATATCTCTGCAGTAGCACTCCCGATACCACCCGCTGCACCCGTTATTAAAACCACATGTTTTTCGTCCATATGCAATATTCACCAAAAAACAGACCGTTAATTTAGTTAAAAAATTTTCGTGTGCTCTTACGTGGAGCAACATAGATTTAGAAAAAAAATAAGTCAATATCCACAAAATCAATTTAATTAATAATTTTGCTAGAAACATGGCAAAAAATGAGATATGGATGTTTTTCTGTTTTACAAGTGCTTTTACAAGCAGGAAGTATAATTTGAGTATGTAGACGTGCAATATTATTATTTTTGTAGCGCTAGGCGAACATCTTTTAATTTTTGGCTTAAAGAGGCTTTGTTGTTGTCTAGATTGAGTTTTTCAGCAAGTTTCAGTGCTTCTGTGTAGTTTGATTGGGCGGCAGTAAAGTTTTTAAGGGCATAATAAGCGTTTCCAATTAGTTCTAAGGCAAGACAGAGTAATTTTTCATTATCGATGGTTCTAGAAATCTTTATGCTCTGTTCTAAAGATTGAATGGCTTCTTCATGCCGTTCCAATTTAATTAACACTTCTCCAATGTTTCGGTGTGAAAGTGCAATATTGACTTGGTTGTTTAGCTTTTTGTCCATTTGTAGGCAGCGTTTGAAATAAGTCAGTGCTTCGTTATATTCTTGAAGGTGATAGCAAATTATTCCTAGCGTATTCAATAAATACGAAGAAATTTCAGTGTCACCCTGTGCTTCATGAATCTGGAGGCTTTCTTCGTAATAGGCTTTAGCTTCTCGTAGACGACCAAGATTTTTAAGCGTGTCAGCGATATTTTGTAGTGACGACGCCATGTAACTTGGATCGCCCAGTTCTTTGTCAATGCTCAAACATTCTCTAAAACAAGACAATGCATCCTCGTACTTGCATTGAAGGCTTTTATTTCGTCCAATTAAGTAAAGTAGATCAGAAATATATGCTTTCAAACCTAATTTCTTGAATATTTTAAGACTTTGTTCATATAAACGATTAGCGTCATCATATTGCTGTGTTGTGCTCTTTACATTACCAATACTTCGCAAAATCAGCGCTTCTTCTTGTTTATATCCTAAATTGTGATAAAGAGTCCGTGCTTCATTGTAGGCTTCCAGTGCTGCTGTGTAATTTTTTAAAACAAAGTGTAAATCACCCATCTCTCGATATATTAAGGCTTTGTTTTCTTGTTGCTCTAATGCTGTTGATAATGCTAAGCAAGTGGTAAGGAGTTGTAGTGCGTCGGCATAATTTTTCTTTATCATTTCCAGTTTAGCGAGTTTGTATAAAGCAATGTTTTCGTTCACACGATCATTTAGCTTCTTACAATATTGTAATGCCTCATTGTAGTGCTGTGTAGCGGCATTAAAATCTTGAAGAATTGCAAGAAGATCTCCAACTTTTATGAGTAGCGGGATCAGTTGGTCTTTTTGGTCGGATTTTCGTAAAAGTGCAATAATTTCTTCGTAATATTTAAGTGCGGACTGATAATCTGACTTTTCAAAGTAAATTAAACCCAGTTGTCCTAAAATGACGATTATCTGTCGTTCATCACCCAGTTTTCGGTAAATATCAAGACTTTTTTGAAACGTTTTTATTGCCTCATCGATTTGATGCAGTTCTTGGAATGTATTGCCAATATTCCATAACGTATCGGCGATGTTTTTTTCATTACCTAACTCTTTATCAACCTTTAAACAGCGTTGAAAATATTCCAAGGCAATATCATAGTTTTTTTGGGAAAATTCTAAATTGCCGATGAGAAAAAGCATGTTGCTGACTTTTGTCATTTCGTTTATTTCTTTGTACCGTTCCAGCGCCTCTTTATAATAGACTTTAGCTTCATTCAGCTGATTTTGTGCTTTTAGTGCCTTTCCTATATCATGTGATGCTTGAGCTATGAGTTCATTATCGTCTAATGTCTTGCTAATTTCGAGTGCTTGCTGATAATATTTCAAGGCACGTTCAAACTCATTTTGTTCATAGTAAATGTCACCCAAATCCGATAAAAGGGTAACAACGCTGTTTTTTATGTCTAAAGATTCATAGAGAGCGAGACTTTGTTCATAATTGTTAATTGCAGTTTTATATTGCTTCAACTCATGATATATAATACCTATTTTTCGTAATAATAATGCTTCATCAGCTGGTGCCTTTAATTTTTTATATAGGTCGAGTGCTCTAGTGTAAATTGTCAATGCCTCGTCATATTTTGCTTGTATCTTTTTAATATCACCAATCCACGAATCAGCGGCGGCAACACTGTTCCAATCTTCTATTTCTGCGTATAATGTGCGTGCTGCTTCAAACGTCTGTAAAGCCTCTTCATAGCGTTCTACAGCATTTAGACATCTTCCTTTTGAAAATAAGCATATCGCTTTCAAGGATTTCGGTATAGTATCCGTTAAACGGGGCTCGATTTTTTCATACAGTTCAAGTGCTTTTTTGTATTCTCCTTGCCGGTAATATGTCTCTGCAATTGCCTTTACCGTGCCAATTTCTAAATCTGTAAGGCCAAGCTTGCGGAACATAGCCAAACTCTTTCTAAAATGTTGCAACGCTTTATCATACTCCTCTAAATCCATGTAAACAAGCCCAATTCTCTGGATAATATCCGCTTGATCTTCCATTGAATTTAATTCGTCACTTAATTGCTTACTGGATTCATAAAGTTTTAACGCTTCCTCATAACGTCCCCATGTACGATAAAGGTCGCCGACTCGTGGCAATAAGACACTTTCTCCTTGTTTATCTCCTAAAGAACGACAAATCGCAATCGAAGCATTAAAATATTCCAATGCTTTCTCATATTGGCGCCACACCACGTAAATATCACCGATATAAGCCAAGACCTCTCGTTCGCCGACTGGATCTCCAATTTCACGGCTTAACTTTAAACTAGCTTCACTGGCTTCCAATGCTTCTTTATAATGCCCTTGTGCCTTGAGTATATCTCCAATTCTTGCCAACGATTGAATTTGCCGCATTTTATCACCGGTTTTTTTGCTTATTTCCAAGCTTTTCTTGCTACTTTTTAATGCGTCTTCGTAATATCCCCATTTGAGGAAAATTGTACTAATGTAATTCAAGGCATCACATTCACCACTCTTATCACCAAGATTACGATACATCGTCAATGCTTGCCGAAAACAATCAATTGCCTTTTTATATTCGCTCTGTCGATCGTACAACTCACCTGCATACAGCAATGAACGACTTTCTTCCTCAATTTTACCGCTTTTCTTAGCATGTGTGCGCGCCAAATTAAAATAATCCATAGCTGATATATAATTTCCTTGCATGGTGGCAATGGAACCAATATCATTGTAGAGTTTTGCTAAAACGGCAGAATCGCCGTTTTGAGTTGCAAGAGTCTCAACTCTTTTATATACACGTGTTGCCTCGTCATAATTCCCTTTTCGATAATAAATCTCTCCTATAATACCTAAACATCTCACAAATTCCGCTGACTTCGCTATATTGGGATCATTTTTTTCCAAAATATTCACCGTAGTCTGAAGTTTCTCCCGTGCGGTATCCATTTTGCCTAAATCTAATGCAGATTTTCCATAGACTTCAAGCAATTGTAATTTTGTTGATATTGAAAGTTCTTGATTTTCAAACTCGACACAAATGTCATAGACCGCATTTATGAACCCAGCTTTTGAAAGCATGTCTTGTACAGATAAAAACCACTTCGCAGCCTCGTTTGGATTTAACGCCAATTTGTGGTATATGAGTTCATTAATGGTCTCAATTGCTGCTAAAGTCACGTCACGTGGATGAGTGAAGGTAATGCGGTTCTCATAATAGCTAATGATAAATGTATGGACTCTTTTTACTAAATCTGGATCTTTTTCTTTTATATGTGACTGGATATGGGATCGTATCACCTCATGGATCCTATAAAAGCCATTAGGAAGCGCTACCACAAAAGATGATTGCGTGAAATCTGAAAACCGCATTTTAGAAAAATTAACGCCAAATGTGTCAATCAATACGTCAAAAAGCGCACGATTCCATTTTCTTGTTAGACTTAAAAGTTGCAAAATTTCTTGCTCACCAGAATCAGCATATTTCAAAAACCGATCAAATAACGCCCGAGGTCCCTCGGGAAAATCTTCAATGCTTGGCTCACGTTTATGTATTCTTTTAATCTCCTCGTAAATAGACACCGAGAGATCCAAATAGATTGGTAACCCGTGAGAAATGGCTATTATTCTTGCTCTAAGTAGATCTTCTTGCACACCGGCTTTTTTCAAAAATAAATCGGCATCGGTTTCTGCTAAAACTCCTATTAAATGCTGGTCTAAACATTCATTCCATGCGGGATCAACTTCGCCCCACCGTAATTTTTCTCTTCCAAAAATCAGCCAACTAGTACTGTCCATCGTAAAGGTGACTAAATCACGAAACCAAGCATCTTGATGAAAAAAACGTGCTTCGTCACGTTGACTCGGCTCAGCCCATTGGGCTTCATACGTGTCCACAAAAATATACAACCGCTTTTTTTTGGAACGTACCTCAGAATTAATATCTAAGGCTAACGCTTGGGGTAAAAAATCTAACATCTCTTGCGCCGTTTCTAATTTGGCGAATTCATTCAGAAACGGCTGTGCTCGTTCTTTCCACCACTTTTTAAGTGTACCACCAAGTTTAAAGGCAACTTTGCTCACCTTAGCTAAAATACCAAGCACTGGTGCATCTATAATAAACGTTGCCAATTCAACTAAGATATCTGTATCTACTAATTTATTTGTTCTTTCCAACAACGACGCACTCTTGTGCGCCTTTTTCCAATACATAGCATATGCCGCATCAAAGACAATAAACCGAAACTTCCAATTATTCCCCAATTCTTCTCTTAACGCAAATAAAAAGTTTTCCGAATCTGTCATCGAAGGATCTTCAAAGGATAAATACACCCACATTTCGTTCTTCTCGATTTTTTTATCGTGTTCTAGTTTTTTTCTCATTTCACGGCACAAAGAGGTCTTTCCTATACCACCAATCCCGTAAAAAACCGTTAAAGTAGTATGACCATCTTTCAATTGCCGACGAATCTTTTCAAATAACTCGAGGTACGTTTCACGATCAGTAAATTCTTTTGTAGCAGAAGCCTTTGTAAAAAGGTCTCGCCTTGCTTTAGGTCTTGTCATCTTTACTCACCTAAAGCTGTAGCACGTACGACCTTATAAAGATTCTTAAATTCATTATGTGCTTTTTTCAAATACAAACATGGTAAAAATCGTGAATTTTCTATCGTATCGCCTTAGTCTTTCTATTTACAAAATCTTGACAATAGATCTGGTTTGTGAACGAGAAACGTTTCCAGCTAGGGTAAATTCATTTACAAAGGAATGTTAAAAAATATTCTAAATAGACGTGATTTCTCAAAACAATGAAGGATACCCCATAAAATTGGTAAATAATCCCTTTTATGATTTAAAATCCGATATTTTTTTCTGTTACTCAAAATTCAACTCTTATTTGAAATATTTTTGCTATTTTGCTGATTTGAGGAACAACCTATTCAAATTATACTCTTGGAATTCATTAGAGATAATTTGTGATACCATGAACATAAAGTATATATACTGATATATCAGTATATTCATTTGGAGTTGAAAAACTCTTCTGTATAATGAAGAAAGAAACGAGGTGAACGTTTTGAATGCTAAAAAAGTTAAAAACGCAATGATTCTAATTTATGTGACGATCTCCTTTTTGGCATTGTCACGACCTTTAACTACAGGTTTAGCGATAAATATTTGGGATGAACAACCGCACCACGAAATACTAAGCTATGCTTCAGAAATTCAAGCCCCAATTGTGATTGAAAATAATCTAGATTTCAAAAGTGCCGGATTTTCGGGAAATGGAACTTTAGAAGACCCCTATATTCTTGATAATGTGGTAATTAATGGAACGGAATTAAAAGCCAATACTTTAATCACTATTAAGAATACAAATGCTTATTTCGTTATCAAAAATCTCAATGCAACAGGTAGTTCAACCGCAATTTTTTTAGATAACGTAGTCCATGGAACGTTAGAGAATCTGAAAATATATGGTTCTTTCGGTTATGCGATTCTAATTGAAAGATCCGCAGATATTACGGTTTCAGATAGTTACCTCTGGGAAGAAAAGTCTCAGCAAGATCTTGGAATCACTACCGCATTAAGAATAGCATCTTCCACGCGCATAAAAGTTCTAAATAACTTTTTTTACCACAATCGCGGGGGATTAGAGTTTTATGCTTCAAGTAACATCCTAGTTGAAAACAATATATTCTTCTTAAACTATGCCACTGTTTACTCAGAAAATCTCCTCGACTCACAAATTTTGAACAATTCAATTATAAACAGCTCTAAGTTTGGAATATTTTTTGATAGTATAACCGAAAATAATACCGTAAAGTGGAATGATTTTATTAACAATTCTATGAATTATCCTCCCGAAGAAGGCAAAACATATGCTGCTATGGACGATAACGGTGACAATCTATTTGATTATAATTTCTGGGATACGTGGACCGCACCAGATGACAATAATGATGGAATTGTGGATGTACCACTGCAAATTTCGGGCTTAGGGAATAACTCAGATTCACACCCATTAACAGCAAAAGCTAATAAGAATCACGATGTAGAGTTGAAGATCGAACATTTAGGCGGCGATCGTAATATTGCTGACAATAAATGTCGAGATTGTGCTGACCAAGACATTATCTCCGGATGGTCATGGTTTTCTGTTCTCGGTACAATGTTAGCCGTAAGTGCTGTGGTTGTGATTGCACTTAACAAACGTTTAGGAAAAAATCGAAAATAAAGTAAAAGAGAGGAATGCGTTGACAGCTATACTGACAAAAGAAAAAAGCACTCTAGTTAAAACGATTGTGCTTGTAGCAATCATCGGCATAGGATTAATTGCACTCCCATTTTTTCTCTTTAATTTTCTTTCATTCATATTATGTAACGGTTCTATGTTGTATGACGTTGATTTTGTAGATACAGTACTGGTAGATACCGAAGGAAATGTCATTGTAATAGGAACTACCACCGATATTCAGTTTCCTTCCAATTTTACTGAAAATAATGAAACCTTCGCTAAAAGCTCTCAATTTAATGTGCATTACTATCCCTTTGTCACAAAATTTTCTCCGAATGGTGCAGTACTTTGGACTCGTTTGCTACCGCAAGAAATTGAACCCGGTTCTTCATGGTATGTTCTCCATCCACTTGATGCCAAAATTGATTACCAAGATAATATTATTATAGCCGCCTTCAATGTAACACGAAAACGGTCTGAACAAACAACTAACCTCTTGATAATCAAGTTGTCAGCTAATGGTACAATCTTATGGAAACAAGTGCTTCCAGATATGGCATTTGAAACTTCTGTGCTAAGTTTACAAATCTTAGATGACAGTTCTATAGTTGTAGCAACTATATCACGAAAAGACGAACTATTCAGTGGCATAAATGGAAGCACATATTATAATTATGCGAGTAGATCTAATACCCAAAATGGATTTGCAGATTCACCCTTAAACGTTCTTTTGTTCAAATTTAGCAAGCATGGTGATAGTTTATGGAGTATGCTCATTGGTGGCTCTTCCCTTGAAAGTGATCCCATAATTACTACTGACAATGAAAGTAATATCCTTATTATTGGTAACACCGCATCTGAAAATTATCCTTGGTTTAACATTCAATCTGCCAATCGCAGTTCCACTTTTGGACTTAATAAGATGTTTTTAACCAAAATTAATGCAAATGGGAGTATAATTTGGAGTCGAACTGTGAGTCAAGAACCAAGAATGTATCATATCGCCGCTCACACTGATTTACAAAGCAATCTCCTCATACTGCTGGGTTCTGACTTTAATAATGGAACACTATACTCCATCACACCAGACGGGGAAAACATTACCAAACGCGTGTTAACGTTAACATTGACTAATTCCTCAGCGACGCCAACAAATAGTACGATTACGTATGACTTTAAAGACTTCATCATTGATCAAAATAACGACATTCTCATTACTGGCGTTATTTATCTTACATTTAACCAAAGTCACTTTATCCAGCCGTTTTTATTAAAAGTTACATCCGATAACATCTCAATTGTCGATATAGATGGATGGAAAAGCGTTACTGAGGCTGAAGCCCATCATTTAGTGATGGACTCTGACGGTAATATTATCCTCAGTGGCATTGTACGCTCAGCAGACTACATTGTCCGTAATGCTGCCCAAGAAATATTAAAAGGAAATCAAGATGTCTTTATTACAAAGCTTAATTCCAATTTTTCATTGAGTTGGAGCACTTACTGGGGATCTGCAGGTTATTTTGTTAGAACATGCGCATATTAATCTTTTTTCTAAAATTACAATATTAGATTGCGGTGTTGAAACATTTACTACGGCAAAGATGAGACTACAAGTCTAAAAAAAATATTCTAGATATTGGCAATGGTGGTAAATAACCATCAGACTAAGGATTCGCATGATAGAATTTAGAAATTTTTTCTTATTTTTTATCTAACAGAAAGTTGGCTTCGTTTCTGAATGCGTGTTTATTCTGGTTCTTTTTGATTTAAATAACTTAAGAAAATTGAAAAACACGTTTAAATCGTTCTAAAACATCGACATGTTCCTAAATATCTGCTGGTATTAAGAGCTTTATTCCGTTAGCCGTTATTTCGAATGGAATCCAGTCTAAGGGGTGTGATACGCCTTCCATTTTAGCAATTCGTAATTGTCGTTGGAAATGTCCGTTTACCTCCACCACTCTGAAAAGAAAGATGTTGTGTGCCAGTGAAAACGTAAAATCCATTAATCGATTCGTCACGGGATCTTTTTGCTTGGCTTGTGTCATAATATCAATATTGGTCATGTTGTCGTAATGGCACCAATTGATTGTCCAGTGTTCGATATTCATCCATTGTTCCTCATTTAACTGTGTAAAAATGTGTTCAAAATTATCACCAGCCACAAATCGTGAGACTCCTTTTTCAGATAATTCAAGGTCTATTCGTTGCATCTCGTCAAAATCTGCCAGTGAAAAATACCGTACATAAGGATCGCGTGGATATTCTTTATAATGTGGAAACGCTTGAATGGGGATAAACTGCCCTTTTTTCTCATACGGCTCGATATCCCAGCCAAAGGATTGAAAATATCTTCTCATGTGCGTCCACGGCCGATCAAATACATCAAAAGACACGGTTTCTCCATTTTGCAAGCCTTCCCACAAAAATTGCATCGCAAATACCGTTTTTCCCGTTCCGGGTGGCCCATAAAGAAGATTTCTACTGCCCCGAGGAATCCCACCAATTAATTCGTCCAACTCTTTAATACCAGTTTTTTGTAATTCCATTAACATCACCTTTTCTTCTTTACCTTAATATTAAACATGTAAAAATGAATATAACTTCGATTCACCAACCACCCACACATCAGATAAAAAATAAAAACTTTTCCAATCTCATTCGATCATTGCTGTATTTATGCCACTTTTAGCAGAAAAAGAAAATAATAGAAACAAACTGGAAATAAAAAAGCCTTTAAATTAAAAAAGTGGTGCTGATTAGCGCACCATTATTCTCATATATCATTCTATCAATGCTGTTCAGTCATTTAGACAAGAAATTGTCAACTCGAATATGTGGCTGTAAGCTGCTTGCGAACAGCTGAATATTGCTTATACAGATAAAAACTGGCACCAAGTAACATTATAGAGAGGACAATCTCTAGTGCCAACAACAATGGCGACGTTAATAACGGAATAAACCGCACTAAATTGGTCGTTATTTGCTGATTAATATCGATGCCAAACAAATAATACAAAGAACTGGGTACCGCTGACACTGCCATTGCTGTAAGTGCTATGGCTTTAGCCAAACGTTGATCAAAGATTTTGAAGTCAAGGGTAAATTCCGAAATTTTTTTGCCTTCTTGGTAAAAAACCACAGATCCTTTCATTTTTCCCTTAGCGATTGGAGTCACAAAGAAAGTAAGTTGCTGTGTTTTTCCTAAAAGCTCGATTCTTTGTTCGGTCGGCGTTACTAAGCAACCGGGAAAATACACCCCAACCGTTAACGGAAGTTGTTCACGAACTGAAATTTCTTTTTCTACCTGTTCTCTTTTTTCTCCCGTTAAAATGTCTTCACGATATTTTCGACGCTCCAATTCTGCCTCAGAAATTGTAATAGTGAGTGGATATACACGATACGTATTCATTTGACTAAAATAATCAATTAATACATTCCTTTGGCCATGTACGGTTGAAACATCATCATATCTTGGTGGCGGCTCACTCTTTTCCTCTTTCAACGCAACACGTTGTTGTTCTTCTAACTCAGCGAGTAATTCTTCCTCTTCCTCTGTCATCTCAGCTATGCTTTCCAGTTCTTTACTCTCACTTATATGTGCTGTCGGTTCCAAGTCCTCTGACACAACTGCCGGTGCCGGTGCGAATGGCTTGGGTAGTGCTTCTGCACCTGTTTCCAGCGTGGCTGATTTTTTCTTTCTTTTCGCAACTCTTTCTTTCTCATGTACTCTTTTTTTACTTTCCGCAGATTCTTCACCCTTTAACTCAAAAATAATATCTTTTAAAACAGAAGATTTGTCTTGAAACTGCTCAAAAATGTTTACTACCGTTTGTTGTGCCTCGTCAGTAAACTCCAAAAAAACGGCTTTAATTTGTGTGACACACCAACTTATTCCATATTCTGACGCACTATTTTCCAAAAGTTGAATTAATTCAGAAATTTTCTCTGAAACCAACTGAAAATTAGCTTGTTCCGAAAGAATATTCTTTAATAGCGCTCTAATTTGATTCCTTATGTGTTGCTCTACTTCATTACTGCTCATACCGAATTCTCCTTTCATAATACCGAAATACATCTTTTAAGAAGAATATCCTTTCCCTTTTTTATTAAGATATCGCTATTCATTTTGCACCCAGTTTCGGTATGTGAATAAAATCTTTTCCCAAAATCCGCTTTATCTCATTATTCGGTATCTTATTCTGTTTTAATCCCTTAATAAATATTTGTAAACACTCTGGACAATACGTGTGCTTCAACTTCCAATTAAAATACAGATCCGTCACAAAACGCGTTTTTCCACAAAAAGAGCAACGACTGTCATTAGTAACACCATGTGTCAGTTGCTCCCAACAATCTTGACAATATGCTCCCGATCGGATCGGACGACCACATCTTTTGCAAAACTTGACCCTTGGCACATTAATTGGCATTTTTATATCACCACTTTGAAAATAAAGTGTTCTCGTCATCTAAATATTCCTAAAATGATCATTAAAATAGTTACGGATTCCATTATTTTTACCTTTGCAAATAAAAATACCACCTAATTGTCTAGTCATGCTTCCTCCACCAACACACAGTATTTGTTTGTGTGATGAAATGAATGG
>WAPZ01000590.1 GCA_015520535.1 Candidatus Heimdallarchaeota archaeon | reverse complement strand
CAGCAATAATGCGCAAAATACTAGCTCCTCTCAAATATACAATAATGGTTCTGCTGTAATTCAATATAATTTTTGGAGTGAATGGACAAGTCCTGATAATGATCACGATGGAATCGTTGACGTACCTTATACCATAGATGGATATACCAATTCATCAGACCCATATCCACTCGTAATCCCCAATTCACAGTTTCATGCGATAAGTAAACCTATTGTATTATATCCAAATGGTGGCGAAATTCTTTTTGGAACCGTTACAATCAGCTGGAAGTCCAGTAACGACGAATTAGGTCATAGTATAACCTATGCGGTGTATTATTCGGCAGACGATGGGAGCACGTGGGTGTTATTGGCGTCAGGGCTGACGGTCACGAGTTATCAGTGGGATACGACGACGGTGGCAGACGGGAGTGCATATCGCATTAGGGTGGTGGCCAGCGATGGGCAGGGGCTGTCGGCAGAGGATGTGTCAGATGCGGCATTTACAGTTCGAAATACAGTGGTATCATCTTCTTCTACAGTGACACCGTCAACTACGGTTAGTACAATGCCAACATCAGATTTTAGTCGTACAACATCAGCTGAATCATCTTCTTCTCCGTCATCAACAAAACCGTCTGATACAAATTCATCGCTTACCCCCTTGATAATGAACACTCCCGGTTTTACCGTTTTTCTTTGGTTGTTTTCTGTAATAATCCTCAGTGCGTTTAGTATTTCGAGAAGGAAAAGAAAAAAGACTCGAGAACAGATTAAAAGACTTGAAAGTTCCTTTTTCGGTAGTTCAACACACTGAAAATAATTTCTATGTTGCCTTCTTGTCCAATAACACCCGTCATGTCCTCTATAAAATTGAAAAAACTCCATATAAGGATTCGTGATGAAAAATAAAGAAACGAAGCGTACCAACTTGTTATGGCCACGTTCTACCAGATTAAACCCATTTTTCCTTCTTTACACCAATTCTAATTCAATTTTTTTATGTGAAGCGCTTAGAACCCTTAATATTAAAGCATTCTTGAAATGAACGATGTTGATGGTAAAGGGTTTAGTCTATCTTGAGCACCATCAGCCATTAAAAGATAAAAACAACAATTGAGCATGAATTTTGTTTGAAATTAGGTTAAGTGTTCTGAAAGGTATATTTGAGTGAATATAAGGCATGTAACTGTTCTTTTCTATTACCTTTCCAGAAATTAATGATTTTTTCACCAAAAAATACGAGATCAATGGAATTATTTGAGGTTTTAATCTTGATAAGTGCTTTTTTAGGGAGATCAAGGCGTTGGATGATTTTATTTCGGAATGTTAGTTTGTATGTGATTTTTTCCCGGTCAATGGTTAGTGAACTGACAGAGAGGAAGGCTGCAATGAGGTTTCGAAGACTGACAATAAGCAATATGGGACTTAAAAAGAGTAAATAAATTTCAGTCTTTGCGAGACTTTCATTTATAAATCCAGTCGAGATGATTTTTTGGATGAGAACGAACAAAAGATTGATTGCGGCAAATGTGAGTATGATGCCAAGGATGAATAAAAGTAGAGAAACAATTTTTTTTAAAACAGAACCGCTACCTCGTTTTTTAGCTTGTAAGATGATTTTAGAGTTTTTAGGTGGCTGATGAATGGTATAATGGTTTTTTAAAAGTGTTAGGGGATTTTGTTCGTTTTCTATGTTTGGGTTTTCTTGGATGCTACTAAGGGATTGTTGTTTAAGACGGATAATGACCTCTTCAATGGCGTCAAGTGGGTTATGTTGTCGAAAATCTAGAAAATCATTTTCAATGTTTGTGGTGGTGACATTTTCAAGAATTTTTTGAGCTTTTCCGTGAATTAAAGTTCCTTTAAGGGACACTGCTACATTTGATGCTTGGCACCATAAGAGAATTTTGTAGAAGGTTGGTATGATGTTAATAAGGGGGAAGACTTGCCATTCCGTTAGTGGTTTGTCGTTTTCCTTGGGCAATCTTGTTTGGAAAAATTGGAGCGTGATGGAGCCTAGGCCAGTTTGCTTATTTTTGTTTGGAGGAGTGATAACAAAAGAAATATGGTTGATGGTTTCCAATGGAAGAATACGGACATGTGAGTTGATGAGAAAATCCGTTTTCATGAGTAAACGTGGAGTACGTTTTTCGAACGTTAGTTCTTTTTTTGGGAGTGCCGCAGCAATGAAGAGCCAGCCTGCTGTTGATGGTAAAAACTGAATATAAAATGGAATAAAATGATTATTGTTGAGAAAAGTTGCAATGTAAATACCAATGGCGATGATTAGTATAGTTAGCAGCACGAAATACAGATTTACTGCGATTGTTGTACGTTGATCACGTGTTTTGATTAATATGCGATAGGCTATGCTGATGACCAATAGGGCACTAAGGAATCCAAAAAGGTTGCCAATAAGAAACGTGGCCTCTGGAAAAAGGATGAGGCTATAGACGATTGGTATGAGGTGAAATATAGTTCCAGATAGTGCAAAGACTGCTTTGAGCCATTTGGGGTGAAGGTTGATGATATCAATTTCCTCCGCGTGTGTAATATTGGTTTTCATAAGTCATTCTCTCCTCACTTCACGTAAGTGTTAATTAACAAAATAATCAGCCAACAAATCAGTCAAACTGAGAGACAAACCTCAAATATTGCTACCAATTGAACAGATAAGTACAGTCTCGCGTATTTTTAGTTTTGAAAAATAAATAATGCTTAAGTGGTTTCGTTTTTAGTTGTTTGAAGCGTTGAGTGGTTAGTGACGTCATTTTTATGTGTTTTTCGCGATAGTATTATCCCATAAACGAATACACTGCTTATGGGAATAGCTATGAGGGAAATAAAGCCAAGAAAAAACCCAGCTGAATGTATTTCAGCGTCTAACAGTTGATATACGGATTCTAAGTAGATGGTGCTAGGTTTATCAGTTACATAATGGCGCGTTGTATAAATCACATTCGTTGAACCGAAGCCGGTCAAAAGATTGTAATTGATGACTAATTTTACGGCATCAGAACTTTGGTTATCAAGAAATGTGATCCATGCTTCGATCCATTTTGCACCCGTTGCGTCTGATTCTTTATAAGCGGATATTTGGACTCGTGATTCGGCGTTTTTCGGAATGTTTAGGAAGGTAAAAATATAGTGTTTCAATAAAGGAAGATTCTTTTCTAATAGCAAGCTTTTTGGGACCATGAGAAGTGTTGGTGCAATGACAGTTTTTGTTTTGACATAATAGTATGGCATATTGGAGGCATTTGGAAAAGCATCGTTCGTGTCAGTAAGTTCAGAATATGGGATAATCGAAATCATTCTCCTGTAGGGAATGGAGGTATTGGGAAAATCATTGAAGAAAAAACCAAATGGATCTCTGATGCCTAATGAAATGACCATAGCATGAAGTTCAGCGGCACGTGTGATATTTTGCGTTTTACTTGATAATTGCATATACATGTAAGGAAAGGGCTGAGAAAAATCAGTGGTGAACCTTGCTGTACCTAATTCGACGACAGTTAAAATGTTTCCACCAATAATTAAGAGGAGTGTGACAGTATAAAGAAAATATCTTTTTTTTGCCGTTTTTATTAAATGGTTAAGGATTAATGCGGTTCCGATTAGCAAGGTAAAGAGAGCTCCAAGTAATGTTGTCATAAAAAACGCATTTAGAAAGATGAGTGGAATCATTC
>WAPZ01000589.1 GCA_015520535.1 Candidatus Heimdallarchaeota archaeon | reverse complement strand
ATATCAAAATGCTATTGCAGCAGATGGACGTGCTGACATAGAATTACCATATAACAATGACATATCCTCCAGTGCAAAATATTAAACATCCAATAGCGGAACGAACAAATGTTAAGTTTCAACAAGCAACTTGTCCTTGTACTGGAAACGATTGGATAATTGTTGAAGGACAAATTCGACGTATTATCGAAGTAAATGGAAAATTTAATTATTTGATGTTTTCCGGAAAAATCGTACAACAAGACAATATTATTGAAGTAATAAAATGAATGTTGCTGATAAAAAAATTGTTATTTTTATAATGAATGAAAACACTCGTCCTAAAAATTGGCCAGAACGATTATGTTCAAGTTGTGCTACTTTTGATACATCAACAACATTTAAATATTCTCCTTTAGTTACTCCTATCATATTTAAAGGTCAACGTTGTGTTAAAATATACATTGAAGAGATAAAACAAAAGTATCCTCTTATGTTTGAATATCTTATGTGGTTTAAAAAATTTCATAATATTAATGAAATTAAAAATATTATTTTCTAATTATTTTACCCAAATAATATTAACGTTGACTTATAAATACTTTTGATGTATAAATAACATCAATAAAACGCATAGAGATAGACTTTATGCACAACACAACCATGTAGAGGAGTTCTATCATGACAATACAAAATCTTTTATATCGTACCGATTCATATAAATATTCTCACTATTCACAATATCCCTCAAATACAGAAACTGTATTTTCGTATGTGGAGTCACGCGGCGGGCGTTATCCTCGAATAGTATTTTTTGGTTTGCAAGCGTTTCTTAAAGAGTATCTGACTACACCTATCACACAAGAAATGATCGATGAAGCTGAAGAGTTGGTTAATGCTCACATGGGGCCAGGATTATTTAATCGTGAAGGATGGGAATACATTTTAAACAAGCATAATGGATTTTTACCATTAAGAATTAAAGCAGTTAAGGAAGGAACAATAGTACCAACTAGTAATGTTCTTGTTACAGTAGAAAATACTGATCCAAAAGCATATTGGTTAACGTCCTTTATCGAAACCAGCATTTTGAGAGCAATTTGGTATCCTACTACTGTTGCTACAAATAGTTGGAGTATCAAACAAATTATCAAGCAATATTTAGAAGAAACTGCTGATGATTTATCTGGTTTGCCTTTCAAACTGCATGATTTTGGAGCTCGAGGTGTATCCAGCTCTGAAAGTGCACAATTAGGTGGAATGGCTCATCTTACAAATTTTATGGGAACGGACACTGTGGAGGCTTTGTTATCAGCGAAAAAATATTATGGAGAGGAGATGGCAGGATTTTCTGTTCCAGCTTCTGAACATAGTTCAATTACAACATGGGAACGCAATCGCGAAGTAGATGCTTATCGTAATATGTTAACACAATTTGGCGGCAAGTTTCCTATCATTTCAGTAGTTTCTGATTCTTATGATATTTTTAATGCTGTAGAAAATTTGTGGGGTAGAGAACTCAAAGACGAAGTGGTCAAATCTGGTTCTATGTTAGTAGTCCGCCCTGATAGTGGGAATCCTGCTGAAGTTGTTGCTAAAGTGGCATTACTATTAGATACAACTTTTGGCAGTGAAATAAACTCAAAGGGATTTAAATTGCTTAACAACGTACGAATTATTCAGGGCGACGGCATTAATGAAGAGTCAATAAATGATATTTTATCAACACTACGAGGATACCGCTTCAGTGCTGATAATGTTGTTTTTGGGCAAGGGGGAGCCTTACTGCAAATGGTAAATCGTGATACATGTAAGTTTGCTTATAAAGCTAGTTGGGCATACATTGACGGCAAAGGTGTTGATGTATATAAAGATCCTGTTACTGATTCGGGAAAACAAAGCAAAAAGGGCCGATTAATGTTATATCGTGATAAACAAACTGGTAACATTTTTACAGGGGTTGAAGCTCATAATGCAGAACAAAATTATGAAATTCTCCTTGAAACAGTTTTTGAAAATGGTATAATAGTTAAAGAAACAAGCTTTCCAGAAGTACGAAAGCAAATTGAATTAACAACATAAAGTTGTTAAAAGTTAATGCAGGTTCTTTAAAAACCTGCATTGTAAAATTGACAATGGTGGCACAACTTGTCAAGTTGTGCCTTTATTTAATCTTTAGTTTAAGAGGCTTTTTAAATATGACTATTGCTTATGCAGTATGTTTAAAAGATTATAAAGGATATGAACATGTATTAGGAGAAGATTCTGTGTTAGTAAAAGGAAATTTACAAATTCGGGGATTTCTCAAAACACAAGCAATGGATAATTATGAAAAAGTAATTTTTTGTTTTTCACTATCACGTTGCAAACAAATTTGTGATATGGTAATACAGGCATATGAATTTGAAAATCCGAATAATGA
>WAPZ01000588.1 GCA_015520535.1 Candidatus Heimdallarchaeota archaeon | reverse complement strand
TCATCTTTGGGGAGATCCGACTTATTTATTATTATTTTCACATTTATTTCATTGTTTTTTATTTTGTCGCCGACAAGATTGGCTAATTCTTTGATTGAATATTGGTTTTCTTCCCACCGACTCTTTTCTGCATCTATGATAATTATAATGCCATCAGCTCCCTGTAGTATCACTTTTCTAATGTCTTTAAAGCGTTCTTGACCAGCTACTGTAAAAATGTGATATTTTAAGTTTCTTTTTCCAAGATCAATACCGAACGATGCCTTATCAAAAGCAACAGTTCTTCCAGTCGCTTTGTCCTCCAATTTTAGGAAATTGTAGACTTTTTCGGGATCTTCGCGTTTTTTTATAGCATGAAAAAGGCTGAGCATTGTTGTTTTGCCCGAAAGCGTGGGCCCCCACAAGACAATTTTTATGGCTGATGGATCTTCAAGAATTGTTTCTATGCTTTCTTGCTCTGTGGACACATATTTCACCTATATTGTTATTAGAAAGAGAGGGTGCAATCGCCCAGTTTTTTTAATGGGCGATTCTATATAAAAGCTACTATTTACCATTTATTTGCTATTCGATTTCAGTACCTTCTTCTTCGACTTCTTTAAATAAGATATATAGCAATATAGATGCTAAAGCAACAATGCTAGCCAAAAATGTCATAAAAGGCAGTACAGATGGATCAATTAATGGTGGCATACTTTTCACCTTTTTACTCCTTTAAAAATTTTTGTCTCTTTTTATGTGTTTGGTTAACTAGCACAAATATTCCTTTTAAGTTATTTAAAGTTATTTAGCGGCTTGATTCGATTAAAATAGCGTTTACAACACCATGCTGTCCTGGTCGGCTGGTGACGCGAGCCACACCTAAGGGTGTTCTAATTAAAGCGCCTTTTGTTATGATTTTTCGTCGTGCGTATTCCTTGTTTGCGGTGTTATCTTCAACATCTAGAATTTCGACCTTTTTGATACCCGATTCACCTGTGGCAACGTTTGCATACTTTGCGCGGAGTAAACGTAACTTGTATTGTCCACCACGTGCTCTAATATGTCTTATTGGGCTTTTTTTAGTTTCTTCTGTCGCTGTATCAATTTTTGTTTCTGCAGGTTCTCGTGCTAATTCTCTTTTTCTCTTTTTTCTATCCTTTTTATAGAGTCCACCGGTTGGCTTTCTTCTTGAGCGGCGTTGTGACCTTGCCATAATATCAACCTCTTTTTGCTATTTTTTGTTTTATTGCCGTATTATAGGACTTTTTCTGAAAAATTGGTTAAATTTCTTTTTTTCTCGCAATATCATTGAAATAAATATAAAATTTCTACTTTTCTTCATTATTTCACTTTTTTTTAACAGATTAAGTGTGTTATTATATCAATTTCAGTGCTTCTGAATGATCATAGATAGAGTTTTAATTGTTTTTTTGCAAGTTCGAGTCTTTATTTGGACATTTCATAAAAAATAAAAGCTGTGAAATGCGTCAATCAAAGTTTAGCGGTCATAAAACCTTTATAATCATGATTTAGCTTATTCTTGTAGTGGTGACAGGAGAAATTCCATTTCTTGTTAATTCTATTTCAAAAAGACGTGTCGGTGGTGAACTTACGCCGCGCATTTTTTTAATGCCAATCACTCTTCGATATTCCATTGATCCGGGTATTCGATCTAATGAAAATTCTATGATTACATCACTAAAATGACTAATTGTTTGCTCAACTTTTTTATTGTGCACACCTTTTACCAAAATTACAAAGTTCAAGCCACCAGTTTTTCTTATTATCGCCATATATTCATTCAAAAATCCAAGAACGGTATTTAAGTCCGATTGGATAAGGAGACTGGACAATGAATTTATTGCGGTATGGATGGGCGTCCCATTTGTAGAATTTTTTGCTTCTTCTTCGACTTTTCGAAGAAAATGGTGGGTTAATAGGTTGATTTTGTCGCTTTCCCAACGATATGAGGTTTCAGATTCGTTATTTGGACTTAAATCAATGATTTCCCAATTTTCATTGAGTTTCCAGTTGTACGTTTCTAAATCCCATTTTATTTCTGAAGTTGGTTTATCTAATGTAACATAAAATATTTTTTCGTTTTTGAGTGAACGATGATTGAGTATTTGATGCATAAATGTTATAAAACCGGATCCGGGATCTCCTAATAATAAAATTAAGGATCGGTTTGGAAGTCCAGTTATTCTTTCATCTAAGCCGCGTATTCCTAAACTTAATATTTGGTGACTCATTTTTCCGTCCTTTTGCGCATTTTAGTCTGAGCGTTTAGTATTAAATTAATTTTTTGGCCATGAGTAGGGCATCTTCACCATCATGGTAATATCTTTTCAGTGTTTTCACGGTTACATATCCAAGTTTCTCATACATTTTTATAGCAGAAATATTACTTTTGCGTACTTCTAAGAATGCTTCCGTAGCGCCAGCAGCTTTCATTGCCTCTAAAGATTCAAGTAATAATTTTGTTCCGATTCCTAGCCGTCGGTAATGTGGTGAAACTGCAATCGAAATTGTGTGACCTTTTTTAGCTCTTCTTAAGAAATGAAAGTTACTTAAACCAGTTTCAATCTTTCCCATCGTATATCCGACGATTTTATTTCCGACAACTGCGACTCTAAAGGCGGCTGGGAGCGAGCTATATATCATTATAAAATAACTTTTAGGATAATGTTCAGGAAGACATGTCAGATTTAACCGTATGACGTCGTCTAAATCGTCATGCCTGAACTGTCGTGTTATAAAAGTTGTATCACTTTTACGGATAGACACACCAGGCTTCATTAAAATCCACTTTCTATTTTCGTGTTATAATAAAATAACGTTATATGTTATTTTATTGTTTTTTTTCTTCAAGTAAACGGCGTCGATAATGAGAATATCTTTCTTCCTTGATTAATGAGAATTTTGGAGGATGTGGTGTTTTTGTTTTCTTTTTACACCGTGGACATACGTCTTTTAAGGTATATAGTTGACAATATGTGCAGTATTTTAGTAAAAAAACCATATGTCAGTTCACGTATCCATTACGTTTTTTCACGGACAAACTCTAATTTTGCATTGTATTTGGATAGAAAGGCTTTTAATGTATCTTGAATTTCTTTCCATATTTGTTCTGCGGTCTTCCAATCGCGTGTTTCAATACTTATTCGATATCGTGGTGGGGAGATGACATACATATTGATGTCTATATTTTCTGAATCTTTTCTTGATTTCTTTTTTAATTCAGCAAATGCATCTTTTATTATTTCAATTCCATTCGGTTCAAACACACGCATGTTGACTTGTCCTATTAAAGAGACTGTGTTCTTTTGTAATTCTTTAAGTGTTAGTTCATATATGGATTGGGCAAGTTTTTCATCAACGCCAATGTTAGTGAGAATTTGCGGACCACGTCTTCGAATTTCCAAGAGACCGCTATACAAATCACCGAATTCTTCAATTAAGGGTTCAATAACTTGATTCATCATTTGTTGTTGCGGAATGTTATTTTTGTCTGCTATATAGGCAAGCATATTTTTTGCTTTGCGATTATTTTTGTACTCTTGTAATTTTTGTCTTTTTACGTCTTCTGAAACTCGTCGCATGGAGAGATCAACTTCACGACGCCGTGGATGAACTCTCATTACCTTAGCGACAATACGTTGACCTTCTCGGATATGATTTCTAATATTTTTAACCCAAGTCCGACTGAGCTCAGAGACATGGATAAAGCCAGCTTCATCCCCTAAATATTCATAGTCTTCAATTCTGACATATGCACCATGGGGCGTAATTTTTGTGCAAGTACCGATGACTAACTCACCAACTTCTGGAAGAACATAATCTTCCGGTTCGACTTCCTCAAGTGGTATGTCTAAATTGGTTTCAGTTTTCGACTGTTGTGAACTAGTGGAGTCACCTTTTTTTGTCGTTTCGCTTTTTGTTTCTTTGATATCTTTTTGCTCTTGTGTCTCTTCTTTTTTCTGCTTCGTTGCCGTTCCGCGGGGAGCTGTTCTACGTTTTCTTGTTGTTTTCTTTCGTGGCATAAAGCATCCCCCTTAGTTGTATTTTGCGATAATTTCCGCCACTATTTTTGCTTTTCCACCTTTTGGATATGCAATCGGTTTTTCACAAACAATACATAGTACTTTTGTCGCCACATGTGAAAAAATTACTTGTTCATTTCCGCATTCACATCGAACTTTAATAAATTTGGATCTCGGCTTTATTAATACTTGTTCATCCATACAAATTCACACTCCTATATTTGATTGGTAAATTTCAAGTACGTTTAGAGAATTTCAGTTTTGACGATAAGGCCATCTTTCATGTGATAAATTATGTCTGCTTCTTCGGCTACTTTTCTATCGTGCGTGACCATTATTA
>WAPZ01000587.1 GCA_015520535.1 Candidatus Heimdallarchaeota archaeon | reverse complement strand
TAGTATGCTGCGGCATGATCAGCCCTATCTCCGCGATAAGGGGGGAACAAGACGTAAAAGCTAATGAACGGTTGTTTTATTTCTGCAGGCTTGAAAAAAAAGGAAAAAAAACTAGGAAGAAAAAAAATAATTAAATGGATTTTTTAAGGTTTTTGTGTGTTAGACGTCTTTGATCTTTTCTTTTTGCAATCTTTTTCTGCGTAAGATTAACAATGCTGTGCTAAATCCGACTATTCCTATTAGTGTTGGTAAGGAAGTAAATGAAGGCGTGGCTGCAGGTTGTGGAGCTTGTGTTGACGTTTGTGTCGATGTTGTTGGTTGCTGTGTCGTTGGAGTGGTACTGGTCGTGCTAACAGAGATATTTACAATAACAATTAAAAGCACATTAACTTCATGCGGATAGAGGTCCTTGTCCCGAACAGAGATAAGTAGTTGATGAGTGCCATTTCCCAAGACATCAGCTTCAATGACTTGAGTATAGTTTTCTCCGTCAACAGTGCTCAATTGTTCGGGAATTCCGCCATTGATAGAAAGTAGCACTTTGTCAATGCCACGATCATCAGTAGCTCTAATTATTACGCTTACAGATTCTCCTTGTCCTAAAACGGTGTTGTTTTTTGGGGAAATTACTTCAACAGTGGGATCAGCACCTTTGTCGACATGCACCGTAAACGTCAGTGTAGTATTCTGTCCTTCCCTATCAATAGCGGTCAGACTGATTACATGTTGTCCTTCCCATGTTGTGGAGGTATCCCAGACAAATTCATTAGCATTTGGATCTAACCAATAGCTTTTGTTGTCAATGGTAAGATAGGCGCCAAAAATGCCGATATCATCCGTCAAATTGAAGCGTAAAGTTGGTTGTTGTGTGCGAATGATCGCATCCGGTTGAATATCGCTGGTCGGTAGGATATTTACCTGTGGTTTACTTGATGTACCATCGGCATAATTATCTACAACAAGCTTGAAACTCCGTGTAGCCCATTTTCCATTATTGTTTGTCGCATTTATGATGACTTTCCACGTCCCATCTGCAAATTTTGTGGTATCCCAAGTAAAATTAAGCGCATGTGCAACAAAGGGTGGTGGACTGTCTAAAGAATCCCACGCCGTTCCATTCCATTGATAGGCATAGTTCCAAAAGATCACATCAGTTCCATTGTAGGAGAAATGATCATTGGTATAGCCACTAGATTCAAAATTCCCACCGACCGGAGGAACACCTTCAAACATGAATGTAACCGTAATCTCTGAAATACCGACTGAAGTAATCCAGTGATTCCATATTGTGTTATTTACTAATCCAAACAAGTCGGACTGATAGGCTACTGCGGTTCCATTCAGATAGACACCATAATCGTCTTGAATTAGAAACAGTAAGTTTTCTATGCCGTTGAACTTTTTATATTGGTAGTCAAATTCTCCAAAGTACACAATGTTGCTGTCATTACGATAAGGATTCAATCCTACATGAGTGGATGTTGGAATTGTCTGTGCCATGGAATCATCATCAATAAAGCCAATAGTAACGGGTAACGGCAATTGAATGTCCGTTCCCGGTGTGCGCATAGTGTAATTAAAGTTGATAATAAACTGGTTGACAGAAACTAAGTTATTTTGATCGTCATAATATTGTGGTTGTTTTGAAAAAACATTGATCCAATACCATTCGTAAGCAACATCAAAGACGGATTGGTAGAGAAACAAATAATATCGCCCAAGTTGAGTTGCTAGTGGAGTATCGCTTCTTGGAGAGGCAAAGAATCCCTTAATTGCTGTATAATTGTTGTGAAATCCCAAGGGCACATTCAAAGCACTGTCATCTTCTTTTTCTACTGGTACTAAAATATTTAGTGTTAAACCGCGAAGTTCACTATTTGTAAGATTTAGATCATTAAAGCCAAAAATATCCTCGGGAATGAGCTGATTCGTCGTTTGTCCAATGGGCCAAATGTCGTATGATGATGGACCATTAAAAACATCAACCACAGGCCATGTAATTGCTAATTCTGCACCCCAATAACTTTCGTTTGTAAACGCTCCTTTGATTTGATAGAAGGAATTGCTAAGTGTATAATACCCTTTTTCTTTGTAATTGTATGAACTTGTTCTTAACAATTCAGTCATGTTCCATGCTGTGGAATTTACCAGCATTTTAGTAAGGTTGAAGTCTTCATCGAGCCCAATACCACCAAATTCTGTTGAGATTTGATATCTTTTTACTGGTATTTTTCTGTTATCTAGGTCCAAAATATAGTCTCCGATAAACTTGACATTTAAACTCTGGTTACCATTAAAGAGGGTTTGATTAATTAGTTGTGCTAAGTCATTTACCACAGTTATGTTATCGTTTTCTGAAAAAAGGTTAACCTCCACTGTAAAGAAATAGAAGTACGGATATATGCTTAAAAATGAGAGCTTTCGTTGGCCATCGGGTGTCGTATTGTTTACATATAGATTTGTAATAGTAATTGCACTCACAACATCATATTCGGAATTTGTCTGTAATTCATTAAAGAGTGCTGTTGAAAGAGTGGCATTTTCACCGCGTACAAGTAACCGTCGCGTTGCTTTTCCAACTGGACTAGCAAATATGCCGACTTCAGCCCAATCATCGCGATATTTTGGATGGAAAGAATAATCATATTGCACAGTAACGTCTGGTGTTGTTTGCGTGAGTGAAAAGAATACACGATAGAAGCGATCATCTGACGATTCATCTAGAAACATCAAACGATCTTGTGGTGGTATTTGTTCTTGAATTAACGGTGTCGGATTGATGTTCAAGGTTGACGGGTCGATTCTTGGCAAAATTATTGTGATATTGAGGTAATCTGTGTCTACCGTAATTTGAGAGGGTAATTGAAAAAGCTCTTTTACGCTTAAATAATGAGTTCCCGTTAGCTTGTCAGCATGGCTAATGAAATGCACACCCACTCCTTGAACAATTTCGTCAATACTTTCGCCATATCTCAATAAAAGATACGATACTTTATCGACACGGTCAAATTGAGCTGCCAATTCCTTTCCGATACCCGAAGAATATTTCTCTAGGCTTTCTTGTATGACTGAAAAATGATGAAGGACATTGATGGTTTCCAACGAATAAAAAAAGACAAGAGCCCCACCTGGCGGTAAAGTGTATCCAAAAAATGATGGCAGTGTTGAAAGCCGCGTCACAAAGGGCGCAGCTGTCGTGGTCGGATCAATACCAACAACAGAGCTAAGAAATTCATCTGCGTAGGTACGTGCCGTTGCTTCATCGCTAACATTGAAAACAATGCTTAACATCCCCGGTGAAAGAAAAGGTCCGGTACCACCCTTTGCAACGGAAAATTCAGCTAATAATAGGGCTTCTTTAGCATTAGTACTCAAACTGGTTGCATTAAACGCTGGAATGTAGATATTGGGGCGGAACAAACGGTAATTGGACTCTATTATTCCGCTATCTTTAACTACAATCTCAATATCTTCAAACAAAGGAGCTGATTGTTGTGAAAGAATGTCCTTTTGTATTCCTTTATATAATACGGGTGAAACTGTTGGTGAAAAGACAAACTGAAGAGATGACGATGTCATGAGCGGTGATAGCATGAGCACCATTAGTATTGCGCTTCCGAATGATAAAACCCATTTTCTGTGAAATGCTTTAAAAATTACCGTTTTTATCACCTCATCGGTCTTATTTAATGCAATATTTTCGCCGAATTATCATTTAGAACGCTAAAATTCTTTGCTTTTCTTTTCAAGTAGAATGTCCACTGAACCATTTAAAATCGTTATCCTTCTAAGGAAGGCATAGTTTTTAAAAAGGAAGACAAAAAAAAGCAACTTCATGCTGATTACTGTGAAAGAAATGAAAACTTTTGTTCACTTC
>WAPZ01000586.1 GCA_015520535.1 Candidatus Heimdallarchaeota archaeon | reverse complement strand
GTGCTATGCATTCTATTACAAATTAAAGATTTGACATATAAATACCATTGTATTTGACAAAAAAATAATTATATAAAACGCCAATTACTTTCTTGAATACTTTAAAAATTGAGAAACAAGAAATGAGTTGATCTAGTTTGAAGGAATTAAAACATGATAAATTAAAGGTAATTTCACTTGCAGAATGTATAGACCACCAGAGCACGCTTTTAGATGTGTTAGAACTCTTTTCCAAGAGTCCATTCCGTCGTTTTCCAATTATTTCGAAAAATAATGAAATTATTGGTGGTATCACCGATTTGTGGATACTAAATCAGATATTTTATGCTAAAAACGTTAATCAAAAACTGAAAGAACAGCTAGAACAGCAGACGTTGATAGACGTTCCGTTATTCAAAACACGTAATCTCAACCTGGCTGAAATTATTACACCAATGTATCTTTCTCCATTTCGTGCGATTCTTTGTCAAGAAAAAACGGGTTTAATTTATATTTATACCGAACGGGATTTGCTCCTCCAAGTGTATGAAAAATTGAAAGAAGAAAGATTGCCTATTATTAAATATGCAAGTTTAAAGCACGTTTACACTGTTAATACCAGCCATTCAATAAAAGAAGCCATAAAAATAATGTTAGACAGAAAAACGCGGCACATTGTTGTGGTCAATGACGAGAGAAAAATTGACGGAATTTTAACGGCAAGCGATGTTTTACAAGAAATATTTAAAATGATTCAAGCAGATCGTTCACCAACCACCATTTTTGAGTTACCAGTTAAAACTATAATGAGTTCACCAGTAACAGTTGCTGAATCTGGAGTTCCCGTAAAAATTGTCTTAGAAATTATGAAAGGAAAAAACATTGGCGCAATACCTCTTACCGACTCTTTACACGTACCACAAGGAATCTTTACAGAACACGATGTGGCTAAAATTGTCTTAGAAAAGATTAACACTTCTTAGACGCCACATGAAAACAAAAAACAAGAGTGGACAAAGTAAATTACAAATGGAGAAACAAAATGAGCGAAACCACAGCACGACTCAAAATTTTACTATTAGGTGATAATAGAGTAGGTAAAACCAGTTTAATTCGGCGGTATGTTCATGGAACATTCAGCGAAGGTTATCAAGCCACTTTAGGCGTTGATTTTGTCATAAAAAAAGTCAAATTACCCTTAAACAAACGAGCAATTTCAATTCAGCTTCAAATCTGGGATATTGCGGGTCATGCATATTATGCTTCTTATAAAAAGGCTTTTTTTCAAAATACAAAAGGTGTAATGCTTGTATATGATGTTACTCGCAAACAAACATTTGAAAACACCAATCGCTGGGTTGACGACGTCTATCAACATTCACCCGGCGTTCCTATCATTTTAGTCGGGAATAAATCTGACTTGCGTAAACAAAAAGTAGTAAAAATATCGGAATCGAAAAAAATGTGCCAAACATGGGAAAATTGTATTGGCGTGATTGAAACGTCCGCAAAAACGGGTGATAAAGTCAATACTGCCTTTGAGGATCTTACCTATGAAATTCTTGTTCGACATTTAAATAAAAAATAAGATGGAAGGAAAGGTTAGAAATGGATACAGGATTAAAAAACAAACACGTTTTAATTACCGGCGCTTCTGGTGGCATTGGTTCAGCAACTGCAAAAAAATTTGCTGAAGAAGGTGCCAAATTAACCTTACATTATAATACAAATCGAAAAAAAATAGAACAACTTCTTAATGAGCTTAACACGCAAAGTCAGATGGTTCAAGCTGATTTACGTAATTCAGTAGATGTAGAGAACTTATTTGAAAGATCTATGGAAACATTTGGGAGAATTGATGTTTTAATTGCAAATGCAGGTGTTTGGCCCAGTAAAGACCTCTTTATTCATGAAATGGAGTTATCACAATGGGAAAACACTATAAAAACTAACTTGACATCAATTTTTCTGTGTGCAAAGCATTTTTTCCTTAATCTCAAAAAATATCCAGCTGAACATGGAAATATTATAATGATCGGCTCAACAGCGGGAGTTTTCGGTGAAGCTGGACATGTCGACTATAGCGCTTCAAAGGCTGCACTTACTGGTCTTATGTTATCATTAAAAAACGAAATCGTCCACTTAGCAAGAAAGGGACGTGTAAATATTGTAAGTCCCGGATGGACGTATACGCCTATGGCTGAAGATTCACTCAAAGATGTTGCGATGGTTAAACGTGTCTTACAGACGATTCCGTTACGAAAGATTGCCACCGCGGAGGATATAGCGAATACTATTGTATTTTTGGCGTCTGATAAGTTGGCTGGTCACATCAGCGGTCAAAATATTGTTGTAGCCGGTGGTATGGAAGGTCGTGTCTTATTTCTACCGGAAGAAATAGATGAAACACGATTTTTAGGATAAAAAGAATAAAAAAACCTTTGATTTTTTAAAAATTATAGGAAAACGATCAAATATAGAAAAGAAACGTATTTGGCTTGTGAAAACGAAAGAGAGATTCGATTGAAGATTGCCAGACGATAGAATCGCCACGGCCTTTTCCGCCAAACCATTCTGAGATATTGACTTCTAAAGAGGTTATAAAGTCAATGGTAGTAAAC
>WAPZ01000585.1 GCA_015520535.1 Candidatus Heimdallarchaeota archaeon | reverse complement strand
GCTTTCCGTCTAACTCCGGCAGGGTTCGCCGCTGTACTGTTCCATACTTTTTGAAATATGTGGATACCGACATGGTGCGGTGTACACGGGTGATTGGCCTGCCACGGCGCTGACGCTTCCGCCGGTGCAGCTTTTCGGTATCCAATAAGCGCACACGGGTGTTCTTTTTCATGGGACACAGATAATTCCAGCCAAATTTCCGAATTATATCCAAAACTTTACGTTTAACATGTTATGAGTCAGTGAGCAGCCAGATTCGTTTTGGTGGGTACTGCCGGGTTTGAAAGTGGGTGGCGATACGCTGGAGGAGGCGTGTAGTATATTGAAAAAGTTTTCCCTCAATATGTAGTCAAAATCGTTGATGTGAATGAATGACGTTCACTTCATGCTGACGCTTTATTGGGACGTAATTGATCGAGAATTTTGCATAAAGTTGTAACGCAGCCGACGTTATCCGTGGTTTACTATTACGGTAATTTTCTTATCCACCAGCGAGCCAAACGGACACAGCAAGTGCAGCAGCAGTGACTGCCGCCAGCGTTTTTTAAAGACCCATCGTCGGAGTATGCGTTCCCACCACTGGGGACGGAATTTTTTTGCCCACCACACCAGCACTTTGCGGATAATATGGCCATCATCTTCTGATGGGTGCCCTTGCCAACGCATGAAGGCCTTTAATTGCCAGTTTGCCACCTCACTACGATTGTTCGTGATGCTCTGCCTACGAAAACTTCGCCAGATCCCAACAAGAAGCCCCACCACCCAATACCGACCGATCTGCGACCACGGCGCCGGCAACGCCTGCCACTGCGCCTCCGGAACCGTCGGCGCACGTCTTCCGCCATACGCCTCAAACTGAAAGTTCAGCGGCGAACTCCACACTTTATGCAGCCACAACCCCCGCACACGATGATGCAACTGCTCACCCGCGGCATTCTGCTGACAAACCTTACAGAGGGGATGATGATCATCTTGAAGACAATATTTCGGAAGACAAAGACACGTATGCGCCTCACACGGCTCTATTTTGAAAACCAATTTTCCTTCATACCGGCCTGCCGTTTTTGGAAAGACCGACGGAAGGCCAAGCGTGATTCGTAGCCGACAGCCGCAGGGTTGCGGTGGTGTCCAGAAAACTGCCGTGACGCGATCATACGGTGGCTGGTGAATATGTTGTAGCAGCACCGACGGAAGGGGTAACTGTTCCAGGGCAGCAGCAAGGGCAGTTTCCCCGTCGGACACCATTAACGTCGGGAAACCAAACGTATCACAATAAGTGCGGAGCGTATGTGCAAAAGAGTCAGCGGTAAGGCGTCTTAAAAAGACTGGCGGTGCTGTTTGGCCGTCATTTCGTGTGGGAAGGCAGATTTTGGTGGCATGATGGGAATTTTTGCTGAAGGTGACATCGAAATGGGCGTTTTCGGTAGCAGACGCGTTGGAATTCTGAGTTGCAGTTGGAGATGTGGTGGGCGGCGTGGGCGCCTGTGGAAGGCGTGCAGAAACTTCGGCAGCTAGTTCGTCGACGTACCGGGTCAGTTGGGCCGGATCACGGCAAATTTCGGCGCTTAACTGTTGTAGCGTGGTATGACCGTCAACATAGCTGTCAAAAAGCTGCTTAAAGAAGCAGGACATCAAAAGTTTTCCGAACAGCGAGTTTGCCAAGGTGAATTCGCAGTTATGTTGCGTGCAATGAAAGGTTAACGACTGATCGTTCTTGTTTTCTGCTGTTGAGACCAGTATGACGTTTTCCGCTGAACACGGCTTCTGTGGGCAGAGTGCGGGGAGGTGAACACAAACTTTAAAAGCATCCGCATAAGGTGTCTCGCGGGCGAGTTCTTCGCTTAACCCAAAACGGAGGCTGACTTCAATCATTGTTATCCCCACCATTACAGTCAGCCTCTTTTCTTTTTAAAGTCGGCGATAGCCTAAAAATACCTATTTGTATCGGCACTAAAGTTTACGCAAAATTCTCAATTGATCAGAGTCGAAGTAATTTAATGCGGTATATTTTTTTCAAAAAACATGTCAGGGGTGGTTGCTGCAAATCACCTAAAGAAAAAGAAGAAGAAATCTAGAAAGATGATGCTAAATTGTAGCAAGTGTACATTCGTTAGTGTTGTTTCTTGTTATTCTGCATGAGCACATATAAGACAGACAAACAGATGAGTGATAGAATAGTAAAAGTGACAAATCCCCATGCATAACCGATTGAATCGAATGCATCTACAAATGCGCCCATAATCGGTGGAATGACAAATCCGCCGAAGGCACCTAGCCCACCTACCCATCCTGCTGCACCGCCAACAGCGTTGGGAACATATTTAGGAACGAGTTTAAAGACACCAGCGTTGACAACACCCATACCGATGGAAATTACGGCCATTCCAATTACTGCCAATGGAAATAAGTCATTAGTTGAAACGATCATAATAATGGAACCAAATAATATGATAAAAAGGCCACCCATGACTGTACGTTCTCCGGTTATCTTATCAGCGATATTTCCGGAATATACACGGATTAATGATCCTATTATGACGAAAATTGCATTAAAAATCAACGCAAGACCTAAAGCTATACCTAAAAAATCAAAACTTCCGATTTTAAAGTAAGAATTCCAATAGGTAGGAAACCATGCGGCTAGCGCTATGAATCCACCAAATGATGTAAAGTAAAACATAACCAAAGCCCATGTTTTTTTGTTACTTGCTGAAATTTTGAGACTTTTCACGAGATTGTGGGCTGGAATGATTTCTTGGTTATAAATTTCCTTAGCAATCCGTACAGCTTCCTCTTCAGGAAATCCTTGCTCCTTCAATTGAAAAGACCATGCGTCTAGTCCAATAAAATAGTAGATTCCTGTACCAATGAGAAGTAAGACAAACCATAAGAAATAAGATTCCATCACCCCATTAGTAGGTGATTTGGAAAAAAAACCCAAAGAAAATGCCATTACTATAGAAAAAATTCCGGGAGCCAAGTTCCCGAGACCAGCGTACGTTCCTAAAGCTTTACCTTGCTCTTTTTGTGGATACCAGAAAGAAACTTGGCTAATCCCGACAGAGAACGTTGCAATGCCACAACCGGCTAGGAAGGCAAGAATCAACAAGATAGGATAGTGGATTTGTTCTAGGCCGGGATAAAACATGTACACAAAGATAGTCAAGCCTAGAAGGCCAATTAGCGAAAGTGTTAAAAGTGTTAAAAAGGGTTTTCTTCCACCAACCTGATCCGTCCATGCTGAAAATGGAATTCTTAATAATGATCCAGAAAGGTTAGGCATCGAAACTAGGAGACCGATCCAAAAAGCGGAAAAGCCTAATAGCTTTAACTCAGCATTGAAAAATTTGGCTGTAGATCCCATCGCAACCACAGCGGCAAATCCGATGAAAAATCCAATAGTTGCAGCAATTAATCCTTCTGTCGGATTACCTTTGATTTTGTATTTTTGTTTTATTTCTTGCACTGCTATTGTTTTTGAATCTGTCACACTATAAACCTCCTTTGGCTTATTTCAATTAATATTTAGCTTATACATCAAATTGGCGTATGTTATGTTATGTTTTACGTTTATTATTTATTTACTTGAGGACAATCTTTCCCTCTTTTTCGATACCATATAACAACTTGAT
>WAPZ01000584.1 GCA_015520535.1 Candidatus Heimdallarchaeota archaeon | reverse complement strand
ATAATTAAGTGTTGGGCCTTGAAAATACTGCCAAAAACTACACTATCGGAGCGGTTACCACTCAAAGTTCTTCCTTTGTGGATTATAGATTTTTTCAAAGGTGAACGAAATTTTTTACCTTCTGTGATTCCTCTAAGAAAGGCGGAACGTATTGTTTTAATTCTCTTTGATGGTCTAGCGCGTGGCGACTTCAAAAAATATACGGTTTCTTTTTCGCAAAAGTACAGTTATTATGAGTTGTGGAATGAGGTTCCAAATACACGTTCGGCGATGAATCAAATATTTTCACAAAAACTCCCTAAATACGGCAAACAACTTCATGAAGTTCTTCGTACACTTGGAAAAACAACATGCTTCATCGATCGTTATGTGGATGTCCATGAACATGGCTTAACGTTTGATGCATGGTTTGTCGCTAAATCAGATGAACATGCCGCTGAATTAGCGTATCAGAAAATTAATAAGTACGATTTTCTTTTTTTCCATCAATTTGAGCGCGACAATGTGTATCACGGAAAAACAACCATGACAGATCAAGAAGCAATTAATCGAATCGTTGAAAGAATTAATAAAATTTTAGACAAGACGACTCACGATCCACACACGTTGGTCATTGTCTTCAGCGATCATGGTCCCCATAAACATCCCACTAAAAAGTTAAAAGAGCCAACCGCAAAAGAAATAAAAAAAATCAAAAGGTTATTGGCAAAAGGTCAAGTAGAGATAAAAACGTGCCCAACATTGCTATTTTGGTAACATAATGATCGGTGGCGAACATGTTGCTTAAAAATATTGAGAAAAACGACGCTTTTGGTTTGATTATCGGAATTAGTGGCTTTTTTTTAGGTTCCGTGTTTGTAGTCTTGGCATATCTTAATTCGCCGTCCTATAATCCGGTCGAACACACTATCAGTAAACTAGGTATTCAAACACAACTCGGTGGTTTTTACTTCACCATCGGTGTTCTCACCCTTGCGATTAGTATGGCGGTATATTTTTGGTTTTATGTGCAGAAAAAGGTCATTCAACTTTCGTACGCCAAAGTTCAGCCAAAGTTATCCCTTTATAGTGTTTATTTAGGAATCATAGGAAGTATTTTTCTTAGTGGTGTGGGACTTTTGCCCGATCGTGATCTCACGGTAATTCCGCATTTTTTAACTGCAGCGGCAATGTTCTTTTCTTATGGTAGTAGTATTTTCTTAATTAGTTATCTTATATTTAAAGGACAAGAGAAAGAGTCCAGCAACCTTAAACTTGTAGCTTATTTGGGCTTTGCTGTTTGTGCAATGGCGATCATTCATGGTATTCTTTCCACTTTAAAATTTTATGGCCCGGTGTGGCAAAAAATCGCAGTTTTTGGATATATTATCTGGTTTATTGTGTTTACTATTTCCACGAAAGATCTCTAAGGGCTTTTACATGATGTCACACTATTTGGTGATACTCAAATGGCAGAAAATGGGAAAAAACGCGTGATTTTTATTTGCACTCACAATTCCGCACGTTCTCAGATGGCAGAAGGATTATTACGTGCTCTATATGGTGATAAATTTGAAGCTTTCAGTGCTGGCACCGTTGCCACGCAAGTCAATCCCTTTGCAATTGCGGTAATGAAAGAGATTGGTATCGATATCTCCCATCATCGTTCAAAAACCATCGACGAATTTCGTGATCAATCTTTCGATTACGTGGTGACAGTCTGTGATCATGCTAAAGAGACATGCCCTTATTTCCCCAATGGAAAAATCATGCTTCATAAGGGGTTTGTTGATCCATCCAGTGTAGAAGGCTCAGAGCAAGAAAAATTAAAGGTTTTTAGAAAAGTGAGAGATGAAATTAAAGCGTGGATTGAGGAAACGTTTGGTAATATGGCAGCTAAGAATCCATAAACGTTATTTTCTTTTTTGTTCTTTATATTTTAGTGCAGCAGCGACAAAGGCTTTATAAAGAGGATGTGGTCGATTGGGGCGGGATTTAAATTCTGGATGTGCTTGCGTTCCGACGAAAAAGGGATGTTTATCAGTGGGAAGCTCAATAAATTCGACAAGATTCTCTTCCTCATAAATGCCCGATATGATAAGCCCGTGTTCTTCAAGTAGCGGCACATATTCTGGATTGACTTCCCAGCGATGCCGATGGCGCTCGACGATTTCATCTTTCTGATATATTTTATGAACCAACGTGTTGGGTTTTAGTTTGGCGGGATATCCACCGAGTCGCATGGTGCCACCGAGTTGATGGATACTCTTTTGTGATTCTTGAAGGACTATAACTGGATGAGGGGTGTGGGGGTCTACTTCTTGACTATGTGCATCTTTTAATCCAACAAAATAGCGAGCAAAGGAGACAACTGCCATTTGAAGTCCAAAACAGATGCCTAAATATGGTATTTTCCGGTTAATGCATTCCTTTGCAATCTCAATTTTACCTTCCGTTCCTCGAAGACCAAAACCGCCTGGCACTAATATGCCATCAACAATCTCAAAAATCTGGGGATCGATTTTTTCTTCGGTATTAATCCATTTTATTTCCAATTTTGCATCTAAATGAGCTGCAGCATGAGTCAAAGCTTCACGCACAGAAAAATAGGTGTCCATATTTTGCAAATATTTCCCAGCAATGCCTATGACGACATGTTTAGTTGCAGTTTCATATCTTTTTATCAGAGCTTCCCAGTTGTTAATATTTTTAGCGATTTCCACCGAGGAAATTCGTGCATCTAACCCTAATTTGCGAACTAAGAGATCACCAAACTTTTGTGTTTCAAAAACCAAGGGAAGTTTATAGACATTATCGAGATTGGGGTTTGAAATCACGTGTTCTTGCGGGACATTTCCAAATAAGGCGATTTTTTTCTTTATTTTTTCTGTGATGGAGCGTTCGGAGCGGCATACAATAAAGTCGGGAACGATTCCGCGGGCTAGCAATTCTCGCGTCGAGTGTTGCGTCGGTTTGGTTTTAAACTCTGAAATTGGGCTTAAATAAGGAACCCACGTAGTATGAACAAACACAATATTGTCAGAACCATATTTGAGGCGTAATTGGCGTAACGCCTCTAAAAAAATGTTTCCTTCAATGTCTCCGACCGTGCCACCCACTTCTATCAACAAAATATCGGCATTATTTTTTTGTTCTTCGATTCGTGCTATAATTTCATTGCTGACATGTGGAATCATTTGAACCGTACGACCCAAATAATGTCCTTCTCGTTCTTTCAGAATAACGGTCAGAAAAACTTGTCCACTAGTGATATTTTGAGATGGATGCATATTTTTGTCAAAAAAGCGTTCATAGGTGCCAAAATCTTGATCCAACTCGGCGATGGTATAGACATATTTCCCATCGCCCAATGGGTCAAATTTCCACACTTCTTCGGTGACAAAGACCTCGCCATGTTCTCCCGGATTCATCACTCCCGGATCGACATTGAGATAGGGATCAATTTTAATTGGTAACACCGAATAACCTCGAAATTGAAATAATTTCCCGATTGACGCCGTCACAGCTCCTTTTCCAATGCCAGACATGACGCCACCGGTTATTACAACAATCTTAACCTTCTGACTCTCATTTTTTACGGGTATGGTGGACGTGGTCAAAATATTCACCGGCAAGAATTCCCTTTAATTGCTCAGATCTGATCACAATATTAATTATTGCGGAGGATCTTTGATTTACTTTAATAAGTCCTCTTTTAGATCTTTAATAAACTTATTTTTCTTTTTAAGTCTCGTTTTAAGTTTATCTATAATATTAACTGGTGTCGGGTCGATACCGTTGGCTATTGCAAAATATACTGATGTAAAACTAGCAAAAAGACTGGCTTCAATGAATTTAGCAAAATCTGAGGCGATGGATTGAAGTTCTAAAAGGTAAAACTTGTAATCTAACTCCATAAGTAACTGATGAACAAGATCCATGTGTTCGGTTAATCGCTCTGTTTCAATCCCTAATTTAACTAATATTGGATATATTGGGATATTTTCATTAGTTTTCCAGCCAACAAGCTGATTATGTGAAAATTCCGGAAAGACTCCCGTAAACGCATGCGTTTTTCCATTTTCATTGAATTCGTTTCGCCACCGATAACTAATCGATTCGTACGCACTAATCACATATGGAATGTGCCCTTTAAGCTGCAATGCTAACTGTTTCACTGGATTTTTCTCTGTTGGTACCTCAACATGATAGCGTGTTTTAATTTGTTTTTCCAGATGTGTAATCGTTGCAAGTACATCTTTTTCGAACTGTCCCCGTGAAACAAAGCCCAATGATGCCAGAATTCCATAAAGTAGCACACTCATATAGGCAAGACTAGCACGTGGCTGTAAACCCTTTGGGACGGAAAAATGGGGAATTTTTTTTGCACTAGAAATTTCTGGAATCATGCCACCAGAACTTATACTTACTACCATACAGTTCCTTTTAAGTGCTTGTCGCATTGCAGAGAGCGTTTCTTCGGTATTGCCACTGTAAGACATCCCAATAATTAAGGAATTAGATTCCCGAATATATGCTGGAAGATCGTAACTTCGAATCACGGCAAGATGAACGGGAAGCTGATGATATAAGTAATCGCGTAGAAGAATCGCTCCTAATGCCGAACCACCCATCCCTACTACGGCTAAATGGGAGGGTTTACTGGCTTTAATCGGTGAAACTTCTATAAACCATGTTTCAATCTCATCCATACGACTTTTCACGTTTTCTAATGCTTGTTGCATTAATTCCGGCCATGAATGCAACGAATTAAGCATTAAACCTTTATCATATTTCATTATAATTTCTTTATCGTCCAGTGACTCTATTTCTAACGTACTCATGCTACAATCATCCCCACTATCTCACCAAAAAACTCGAGTTCTTCCTACTCACACTCTTTACTAGCGTAGGCAAAACAAAAAAGCTTCACACATATTTTACTACTCAATCTCTCTCATCGTCATTTAAAAAAACTTTGGATTCCGTGCTTATTATTTTTCATTGAATTATAATCCAGCATCTCAGTTCTTTCAACCAAATAAAACTTCTCTCTAAACAAATAAATACATTTCTTGGAAAAACTTCTCGCTTCTACAAGATCTCAAAAAAAAGCTTCCGTGAAAAATCATAGAATCTGAGAAAATCTCATAATTTAACACTATTCGTTTATCAAACGTTATAATTTTCTTTTTTTCAGTACCTCTCATACATATATATTTAAC
>WAPZ01000583.1 GCA_015520535.1 Candidatus Heimdallarchaeota archaeon | reverse complement strand
TTATTATTGTTTTAAATCTTAATAGTCTCTATCATTCAAAAAATAACAGCAGAAAAAAATAGTAAAAAAGTAAAAAAGATGGAAAATATATTTTTTAGTCTAGTTTTTGTTTTTCTCTTATTTTCTTCTTTTGCGGAGAATGTCGATTGCAACAAATGCGCTTAATCCTAGTAATAGAGCAAGAATGCCAAAACCAGGTGAAGGTGCTTTTTTAGGTGCTTCTTCGCCGCCAGCAGTTGGTGAAAATGGCCAATTTGGATTGCGTTCTAAGACGTATAATTCACCAGCTACGGCACTCTTCCACATATAGGGTCCAGAGCCGATTGGTTTTGGATTTTCAAAGTTATAAGGATCTTCAATATTTTCCCAGATGTGTTTAGGAACAATTGGTATTGAAGTGCTCAAATATTCAAAGAATCCGTGGGTTAATGAATAGATTTTAACGTTTAAGTCGTCTGGCGTTTCAATCCAGTCAGGATCGATAAATCCAACGCCGCTATCAACTAATAGACCCAAGTAGATTGGTGATTGTGTTTTACGGATTAATTCAAAGGTAAATTTAACGTCCGCACTGGTGACGTTTACACCGTCATGGAATTTGAAGTTTGGATTTAACGTGAAGGAAAATTCCTGGACTTGAACCTCTAGTTGGGTTTCCGAGTCAAATTGTACATTTGTTGCTGTTGTTCCATTGGCAAAGACGATAAGTGGATAAGTGATTCCCGGTTTAAAGGTTAATGTCTTAGTGACAATTTTTCCGAAGGTCATATTGTCAGCGAGCCATCCCATTGGTTCAAGGGTATCTGGTGTGAGTGTCCATAAGCTGTCATAGATAGTAGCTAAAATATCACCTGTATATGCACTGTTACTGTTCCAGAAGTTTTGTGATTCGGGTTCAGCGCCGAGACTTTGGATGAGTTGTCCACCGGTGGTGTTTTGGCCTTTCAAGTGGACTTTGAGCCAGCTGAAGTAGGTGAAGGCACCGGCACCGGTTTCGGTAACCCATCCTTCTAGCTTATCGGTACGGTATAGAGACACGAGGATGTTGTTATACATTACTACCAGTGGTTGTTCTCTCCACAGGATTAATTGTGCTTTATAGTTGGCTTCTTCAACTTTTGCTAGATCAGGACTTGTTAATACCGTGCTTACAAGCTCATCATAGGTTGAGTTGGACCAGCGCCAAATTTCTAGGTTTGTTGGGTCATTAGACATGAATGACTGGAGGAATGTTGGGGTGGGGCTTCCTAAGTTGAAAGCAAAGAATACGGCATTAAAGGTGCCTGCATCCAATGAGTCTAAGAGCGTGTTAAAGTTTACATAGTCTGGGGTGGCTTTGATACCCATGTTTAAGAAGGCTTTTTGTGATTCGGTGAGGATAACTTGAATTAGTGTAATACCTTCGCTACCCGTGATTTTGAAAGCAATGTCGGAGTCGTCAATCCATGGATCTATATTTGAACTGGACGACGGAATAAAATCAGACGGGAGATCATCCACATAGTCTTGTAAGGCATCTGTTCCTTTCATGTTGGCTGCAGTGGCATCATCTACGTTGTTCGCTTTGAGAACCGCACGTAAATTGAACGGTGCATCGTTTCCATTATAGTATTCACGATAACCATCACCATCAATGTCATAAAAGCTTTCTTCTAACAGGGTGAGGTTACCTTCTTGGACGTTAGGGGCGTAGTATGTGGGTGGCTTTTGAATGCCATATTTAGCGTAGGTGGCATTGGGGTGTTCAATGGACCAATACCCAACACCCGGGACAATGGGGCTGTCTGCTGGTTGTGATAGTCCACCAAGTGCATCTTGTTGGATTTTATTTTTGTCTAATGCCCACGCAAAGGCTTGACGTAACGCACGGCTGCTAGTTGGGAATTTTGCAGTATTGAAAGATATATGACCGAAACCACGACGCAAGGTTGTACTTTGTCCGATATTAGGATCGGTTAGTAAATCTTCTGTCAGTAAGTTTGGAGAAACAAAAGAGCCTATGATATCGATATCACCTTTTTTCAAGGCAAGAACTTCTTCGTCGGGTGATCGTATGACTTTGAAGATTAGTTCGTCGACATACCCAGTGTTGGAACGCCACTGTGCTTGTGCACTGGGGTTTGCTAGGTCTTGAACAATGCTTGCAGTAGCTTTTTCAGCTAAGGGCGCTGAAACAGTTAATAACACTAATGCAAGCACTAGTGGTATTAAAAATTTTTTATTTAATATATGCATTTTTTTGACCTCTACCACCTTTTAACTTTACCACATAAGAGTTTGTGGTAGTTTTAAGAGGTTTAGGATTTTGTATTCCTTTTTTATAAATTTTTTAGGAGGATACGAGCGTATCCTCATTTTGACTTTTTATTGAAAAAGCGTTTATAAGAATTATGTTGGGTGCACTGCTTTTATTTAACCTAAAAAGAAATTTTTAGTGGATAAATAGGGAAAAATTTATGTTGATGAAGAGATTATTCATTTTTTTGAATTTTTAGATGAAAAAAGCATAAGAATTAGAAAATCTGTTATTTTACTTTTGCGCCTAAGTTGATTTCTTTGTCCGGTTGCAGTAATGCGATTTCTTTGTCATTTTCTGTGGCAGCAGCTAAGATCATTCCTTCAGATTTAATTCCTCGTATTACAGCGGGTTTTAAATTTGTAAGTACAATAATATTTTTATTAAGTAATTCGTCTGGGGTATATTTTTCAGCGATACCAGCTACTAACTGTCTTTTACCAAGTGTACCAATATCAACAATGAGTTTAAGTAATTTTGTTGTATTTTTTACTCGTTCAGCTTGGACGATTTTTCCTACCCGTAAATCTAGTTTTAAAAAGTCTTTAATTTCTATTTCATTGGGCATCGTAGATAAACCTCCGATTAGATCGGTAAATTCTTAAATTGTGCGGTAAGAACTAATAAAGCGGCAATTAAATCTTCTTCTTTTTCCAAACTCTTTATTTGTTTACCTAAACCGATTTTCATGGCTTCAATCATTCTTTGCCACAGTTGTATTACTTCATCCTTGCCCAAGCCGGAAATTGCAGATGCCATGAGTAAATAGGCAGCTATTATTCCTTCTTTTCCGCGTTTTTTTTCATTAGTGGCAATTTCTGAAAGGACAATTTGCCATGCATTGAATGTACTAGTGTATAATTTTGGGTCAAATCGCGGATCCAAATTATTTTCCATTTATTACACTTCCTTTTTTTTTACATT
>WAPZ01000582.1 GCA_015520535.1 Candidatus Heimdallarchaeota archaeon | reverse complement strand
TATTTAATCATGTTATATATTTATAACTTTGATTTTACTTTATGATTTTCAAGAATGATATTAAATTCATCAAAATTGAATTTATTCTCTCAATTCGCGATTTTAACAATTACATCAAATTTGTAAATCCGAAGTGGGAATAAAACGTCAATGTTACAGAATTCTGCTTCTGGTCGAAATACTGAAGATTTTTATACATAAAAAAGCATTTATTTTCATGTTTATTCATTCTTCGTAAATAATCCAAAGATCAAGTGTATCTACTTTCTATCCACAAGAAGCTTTAAAAATACCCATTTAAACGGATGCATGACAAAGAATTTGGTGAATGAAAAGAATGAAAGGAATAATATTAGCTGGTGGAACTGGAACCAGTATGCTACCGCTGACCAGTCATTATCCTAAAGCCGCATTATCACTTCACGGAAAACCACTTATTTCACAAGCTGTAAAAGGGTTGCTTAACGCCGGGGTAGAAGAACTTATTTTTGTGTTAGGATACAAATATCAACATTTGAATCCATATATAGCCGAATTAAGAGAACAAACCGATATTCCGATCAAAATCGAAGTTCAAAAAAGACCACATGGCGTAGAAAATGCAATTCTTACCGCGGGTGCACATGTGGCGCACGAAGAACACTTTCTTTTAGCCTATAGTGATGTCATCGTACCGCCACAATTTTATCGTCATCTAGTAAATTCGTGGTTAAATAGCGCATCTGATGCTGCTGTTGCTATTACCTTAGAAACTGATCTCAAAGAATACGGCGTGGCACAACTAGACATGAGAGGCTTTTTAACAGATGTATTCGAACAACCACAGCAGCTCGAAAACATTGTGGGAAATTATATCCTCGCTGGTGCGTATATTTATCCTGGCGAGTTTATAAGCATCTTAGAAGAAACAAAGTCTTTAGAAGTTGCAATTAAAAGACTGTTAGAAGAACAACGAACGATTTGTACTGCCCGATGGATGGGACCGTGGATCGATGTAAGTTATCCGTGGGAATTGATCGAAGCCAATAAGATATTGTTCATGAGCGAAAAAGAAACAAAAATCCATCAAAATGCAAAAATTTCACCAACGGCATCGATTTCAGGTCTTGTAATTATAGATGATGGTGCGGTGATAGATCATAATGTCACCATTAAGGGACCAGCATACATTGGAAAAAATGCCTATATTGGCACCAATTCTCTCATACGTGAAAATACCACCATAGAAGCCAATACCAAAATCGGTTTTTCGGTTGAGATCAAAAATAGCGTAATACAACCATATACAAAGGTTGGTCGGCTCAGTTTTATTGGAGATTCTGTTATCGGCAGCCATTGTAACATTGTCAGCAGTTTAACTACTGTCAATGTTCGGATGGATCAAAAAAACAAAAATATCAAGCCTTTTACCATTCGTGGGCGAACTTATCAAAAGCTGGGCGTTACGATTGGAAATTACAGCTGGATTGGCGCAAATGTGGTTACAGAACCTTACACCATTATCGACTCAACAGTTACCATTGAATCTGGCAGTAAAATCTCAAATGTGAATAAAAACAAAAATGAAGATATGTTGTAAGAAATTTTGCTTAGAGCATTATGATTAGGAAAAAAAGAGAACGAAACCGTTAGGTGCTTACTTTACTTTTGCCACGCTACTACTTGAACTTTTCCTTGGAAGTTCTTACCAAAGACTTCAGAAATATGGGGTTTATACTCTGAGTCGGCAATTCCAAAATATCCTTGCGAACAAATTGCCAAGAAGCGATCTTCCGGATCCCAGTCAATACTGAGTGGTATTCTCCACGGGCCAGTAAACTCATCAATTTCTGCCCATTTGTCTGTTTTCCAGACTCCAATATTAGAATCTGTGTAAGAAATAGCAATAACCGGATGACTAGTTTGCCATGCTAAGCTAGATGCACCTTCGCCCAATCTATGCGTATGAGACATCTTAATTTCAGAGTCCCAAAAAAGAACAAAGCCACGCGAATCAGTAGCAGCAAGGTGCCGTCCGGTATAATCCCACCCAACTTTAAATGTTAACCCTTCTAATACAATCTTATAGGGCTTTTCTTCTATATTATCGGTATTTAACACATGTAAATAGGACCCTTCACCGCTTGCAGCTAATAAATCTCCTTGTTTTCGCCATGCCAAACTAAAAATAGCTTGATCCTCTAAATTGTACGAATGAAGTACTTGTTGTTCTTCAATATCCCAGATTTGGACGATTCCTTCTTGACCACCAACAGCGATCCACGGCTTTGTTGGATGCCAAGCCAAGGCGTATAATTCTGGTACCTCACGTTGCGACGACCCTTTTAACTCAAAATGATCTTCGCTATCGACATCCCATATGTGGAGAAAACCATCCATTGTCACTGTACCGATTCTACTTTTTTGCGGTTCCCATTGAAGATCACGGACATAACTTTCATGTGAAAACTCCTTGACCATTTCAAATTCATGATTGTACCATTTCCCTAAATGTACCGATTTTCTATGCGCAAAAGCTAACTGACTCATATACACGCACCTCTTTGTGAAAATAAACTGAATTAGATTCAAGAAAAACAAAACTTAAAACTATCTTAAACATTTCGACTAGTAGGCGGGTTGGAACTCCGTAAACACCTATTTTTTTAAAGATCTTCTGAAAATGCGTTTTTTTAACGACAAATTTTCAAATAAAGTC